>NZ_JXLL01000010.1 GCF_001316435.1 Caloranaerobacter sp. TR13 | reverse complement strand
TTTTCCATTTTCAATTTTTAATTTTTTATATCTGTCCCCTGTCCCCTGTTCTCTGTTCTCTAATCTCTGTCCCCTGTTCTCTGTTCCCTGTCCCCTATCTCCTACTATAATTAGGTGCTTCTTTTGTAACTTGTATATCATGAGGATGACTTTCAATCAAACCAGCCTGTGTTATCCTTATAAATTGTCCTTTTTCTTTTAAATCTTTAATTGTTGGTGTACCACAGTAGCCCATTCCTGCCTTAAGTCCACCAACTAATTGGAATATAGTATCTTTAAGTGGTCCTTTATATGGAACTCTTCCTTCTACTCCTTCAGGTACTAGTTTTTTACTATCTTCTTGGAAATATCTATCTTTGCTTCCAGAAGACATAGCTCCTATTGAACCCATACCTCTGTATACTTTAAATCTCCTGCCTTGATATAACACAGTTTCTCCTGGGCTTTCTTCAGTTCCAGCAAACAAAGATCCCATCATAACTACATCTGCCCCTGCAGCTATAGCCTTAACTATATCACCAGAATATTTAATACCTCCATCCCCTATAATAGGAATGTTGTATTTCTTTGCCGCTTGTGCACAATCATAAATAGCAGTAATCTGAGGTACTCCTACACCAGCTACAACTCTTGTTGTACAAATTGAACCAGGTCCTATACCTACTTTAACGGCATCTGCTCCAGCCTTTATTAAATCTTCAGTAGCCTCTGCTGTTGCAACATTCCCAGCTATCAACTGAAGTTCAGGGAATCTTTCTTTTACCTTACTTACAGCTTCAATAACCCCTTTAGAATGACCATGTGCTGTATCTATAACAACAACATCCACCTGTGCATCCACCAATGCTTTAACTCTATCAAGTATATCTTTTGTAACCCCAACTGCCGCTCCAACTAATAATCTACCCTTATTGTCCTTAGCTGAATTTGGATATTCTATAGATTTTTCAATATCTTTAATTGTAATTAGCCCTACTAATTTTCCATCATCATCGACTAACGGAAGTTTTTCTATTTTATATTTTTTCATTAACTCCTGAGCTTGGTCCATAGAAATCCCTTTTTTAGCTGTAACAAGATTATCTTTAGTCATAACTTCTTTAATTTTTTTGCTTGTATCAGTTTCAAACCTTATATCTCTATTTGTTATAATACCCACTAATTTTTTATTTTCATCAGTTATTGGAACTCCAGATATATGGTATCTTTCCATAAGTTCTAATGCATCCGATACATTATGCTCTGGTGAAAGATAGAAAGGATTTGTTATAACTCCGTGCTCTGATCTCTTAACTTTATCTACTTCCATAGCCTGTCTCTCTATAGACATATTTTTATGAATAATACCGATTCCGCCCTCTCTCGCAATAGCTATAGCCAACTTAGCTTCCGTAACCGTATCCATGCCCGCGCTCATTATAGGAATGTTAAGCTTGATTTTTCTTGTAAGGTAAGTTTCAACACACACTTCTTTAGGTAGCACTTCAGATTTAGCTGGTATTAAAAGAACATCATCAAAGGTCAATCCTTCTTTTAAAAACTTTTCCATTAAAATTCCTCCTCAAATTTATTATTAGACAATAAAATCAAAAAAACACAAACTCCTGAGTGGAATTTGTGTTTTGGGTACAAAAACTATACCTTAGCTACAAATATAGCTAGGTTTGATACAAAATCCCACTCATAGTCAGACAATTTACGGTTGTCTGGTAGAGACTCTCTGGCCATATTCCAGAAATTATATGAGTGACAGCCGCTATTTAGTTTTCTTTTTAAGTTAACAGAAATTCATAAAATTGTCAAGATTATTAATTCTAAACTTTTAAGAACAAAATCTTCGATTTGAATAAATTAATGAAGATTTTGTTGAAATCCATTACGGAAATTATATTTAAAATTATCTCCAAGTCAATGCAGTTTATAATTTCCTATGGATTATAAAAAACTCCTTTCCGGTTTAGATTTTATTTGTTGTTTATTACCAGAAAGGAGTTTTTTATCAAACCTACATTTATCTATTTTTTTACATAAGTATATTTGATATGAGCTTATTGACAAAGTTAATCTTTAGAAAATATATGAAAATAAAAGTGAATGCTTGAAAGAATTTAGTTAAAAAATTTATGTCTATAGTTTTTTCTAAATTCTTTCGCATGAGCGTTATTTTCATAAATATTTTATTTTGTCTAAAGCTTGATTAAATATATAATTTTTCTAATATAATCTATATATTCTTGCCTCATAAGGTCTTAGAGTTATATTATCGATTTTGTTAGAATCCACTTTATAATTGCTAAGTAATATAACAGAATCTTCGCATTGGATTTCATCAGGCATATTAAATTCAACTTCCTCTTCAGAAAAGTTTAGCAATACAAAAAGCCTTTCTTCCTCTAAAGTTCTCAAATATGCAAATATATTATCATCTTCTTCTAAAATTAGTTTAACATCACCATATACTATTATGTCATTTTCTGCTCTTAACTTTATGAGCTTCTTATAATAATTTAATATAGAATCAGGATTTTTTAATTCATTTTCTACATTAATAGTCTTATAATTTGGATTTACCTTTATCCATGGTTCACCACTAGTAAAGCCTCCATTTGCTTCTGAACTCCATTGCATTGGTGTCCTTGCATTATCCCTACTCTTTACATGTATTGCATCCATTATCTTTTGAACATCCCAGCCTTCTTTTATTTTCTCTTTATAGAAATTGAATGTTTCTATATCCCTATAGTCATTAATATCTTCAAGTTTAATGTTTGTCATTCCTATTTCTTCACCTTGATAGATGTATGGTGTTCCATGCCATGTATGCACAAGAGTTGCCAGTAGCTTAGCTGATTCAACTCTATATTTTTCATCATTCCCAAATCTAGATAAAGACCTTGGTTGGTCATGATTATTTAAATATAGTGAATTCCATCCTTTATCCTTTAAAGCTAAGTACCATTTGTACATTATCTTTTTAAAATCTCTTAAACTCCATGGTACAGTATCCCATTTCCCACTTGGTCCACAATCCAAGCCCATTAATTCAAATTGAAATAACATGTTAAGCTCATTTCTATCACTATTTACATATAGCTTTGCTATTTCTGGTGTAACTCCTGGAGTCTCACCTACTGTCATCACATCATACTTACTTAATACCTTTTCATTCATTTCTTTAAGATAATCATGTACCTTAGGGCCATTTAAGTAATATTTTGAACCAGGAAGTCTATTTTCATCTTCAGCATCTAAATCATCTGGAAGTTCATTTACTTTAGATATAAAGTTTATAACATCCATTCTAAAACCATCTATACCTTTGTCAAGCCACCATTTCATCATTTTATAAACTTCTTCTCTAACCTTTGGGTTTTCCCAGTTTAAGTCAGGTTGTTTTTCTGCAAAGATATGTAGATAGTATTCATTAGTTTTTTCATCATATTTCCATGCAGAACCACCAAACATTGAAAGCCAGTTATTAGGCTCCTTTCCGTCCTTTCCAGGTCTCCATATATAAAAGTCTCTATAAGGATTATCCTTTGATGAACGTGATTCTATAAACCATATATGCTCATCTGAAGTATGATTTACAACAAGGTCCATTATCAATTTCATACCTCTTTTATGTACTTCTTCAAGAAGTTCATCAAAATCCTCCATCGTTCCAAATTCATCCATTATATCATAATAATCACTTATATCATAACCATTATCAGTATTTGGAGATTTATATACAGGATTTAGCCATATAACATTAGCTCCTAAGTCCTTTATATAATCTAGCTTTTGTATTATACCTCGTAAATCTCCTATACCATCACCGTTAGAGTCGTAAAAGCTTCTTGGATAAACTTGATATATTACAGATTCTTTCCACCATTTCTTTTCCATATTCTCGTTCCCCTTTGATGTAAATTAAATATATTGTTTATTATTTTATTGCACCCTTTGTTACTCCACTGATTATAAATCTTTGCGCTAATAGATAAACTATAAGCAATGGAGCTGATGCTAATAGATATGATGCAAATGCCAGATTATAATTTGTATTAAATTGTGATCTAAACACATATTGAACAAGAGGTAAAGTTGCCATTTCAGGTTTACTCAATAAAATAAGTGGCAACATAAAGTCATTCCATACCCATAAGCATGTTAATACAATAATAGTTGCATTTATAGGTTTAAGAAGTGGAAAAATAATCTTCCAAAATATTTGCCAAGTTGATGCACCTTCAATAATTGCAGCTTCTTCAAAATCTCTAGGCAAAGATTTTATATAAGCTACATAAAGAAATGTATTAAATGCTAGTCCATATACAGTATATAAAATAATCAGACCTATTTTATTATCAAGATTCCAAGCACTTGTCTGTTTAACAATAGGAAGCATAATTATTGAGAAAGGTACAAACATTGCACTAACTAAATAATAGTACATCCCTCTAAATATTTTCTTATGCATGTTTCTTCCTATTGCATATGCTACCAATGAATTAGTTAATAATGTAAAGCTAACACTAAAAACTGTAATTATGAAACTGTTAAAAAATGCTCTAAAATAGTTTGTCATTCTTATAGCTTCAGTAAAATTTTCAAAATGTAATTTTTTAGGCAAAAGTAATATAGATTGGGCTGTTTCTTGAGGGCTTTTTAAAGCTACTACTATAGAAAGATATAAAGGAAATAGGACGAATAACGACCCTAAAATCATTAAAATTGTTACAACCCAATTGGTTTTGTGTAAACCTCTTTTTTTCAATTAAAGTTCGACCTCCCTCTTTTGCAAGACTTTTAGTTGGAATAAAGAAATAGTTACTATTGTTATAAAAAAGATAACTGCATTAGCTGACTGATAAGCAAACTCACTTCCTTGGAATCCTCCACGATATATTAAAACAGATATGGATTCTGTAGCTCGACCTGGACCTCCTCCAGTCATAGCCATTATTTGGTCAAAAACCATAAGGAAGTTCTTCATAGCTATAACCATGTTAACAGTAAAAAATGGTGAAATTAGTGGTAATGTAATATGCCAGAAGGATTTCAATTTGTTAGCTCCGTCAATAGAACTAGCTTCATATAACTCCTCTGGTATAGTTTGGAGCCCAGATAAATATATGATGGTATTAAACGCTATTGACTGCCATGCAGTAACCACTACAATTCCTAACCATGCAAGGTCTGGATTACCCAGTATACTTTTACTAAGAATATCAATGTTAAGGGCTTTACCTATGCTTGGTATAAAGTAAGTAAAAATATAGTTAAAAACAAAGCCTACAATAAGAACTCCTAGAATGTTAGGTATAAAATATAGTCCTCTTAGGAAATTTTTTAACTTTATTTTTGCGTTTAGACCTAGAGCAAGAGCTAAACTTATTATATTAACAATAATTGTTGTAGTTACGGCAAATTTAAATGTGAAAAAATATGAATGTAAAACACGTTCATCTTTAAATACGTTAATATAGTTTTTAAATCCTATAAAGTTCCAATTACCATATCCCTTCCAGTCAGTAAAACTGTAAAATATCCCTTTCAATGCAGGAAGAGTATGAAAGATAAAAAAAAGCGTTACAGCTGGAATAGCCATTAAAAAATAAGTATAATTCTTTTTTTTCAAAATACAACCCCCTTTGACAATACATTATTAAAGTATATAGCTTTTAACGGATGTTAAAAGCTATATACTCTTCTTTTCAAGATCTAATGTTGTTTAACCTTATCCCATTCTTCATCAAGTTTTTCTAAGAATGCATTTACATCTTTTTTTACTAAGAATTCCTGTACAAGATTTGGAACTTGCATTCCTGGTGGATAGTAATGATCTGGGAAGCTTGTAATTCTTCCAGTCTTGAAGCAATCAAGTACTCCTTCCATAACCTCATCTTTTTGATAAACACCTTTTAATGCAGAAAGTGCTTTTTGTTCTTTTATATATTTTTCAGCATTTTCTTTTCTTGTCATAAATTCTATGAACTTTAATGCAGCTTCTTTATGTTTAGTATTAGCTGATACTGCAAAAAGAACATCCACACCTGAAATCAGTCTGTTTCTTTCTACATTATTTGTTGAAGGGAATGGAAATATACCTACATTAATATTAGGATTTGCTCTCTTTATTTCAGGAATTGCCCAGTTACCTTGTAAGTACATAACTGATTTACCTTGTGCAAATGCAGTATTTCCATCAGAATATCCTACACCAAAATTATCGTCATGACCATATTTTAATAGCGTTAACATCTTTTCTGCTACTTCCTTATGTGTAGCCTTAAAAGTAGTTTGGTTTGAATTTCTTTTTTCAATAAAATCATCACTTGGTATGTTAGCTGCTAGAGCATTCCATGGAATCATTGCTGTCCATGCATCTTTTAATGTCAAATAGAAAGGTACTTTTCCTGCAGCCTTTATTTTTTCAGCTGTAGCAATTAGTTCATCCCATGTTTTAGGAACATCCAATCCTAACTCTTTAAACATATCTTTATTGTATAAGATTCCATTGGCGTTAGTAGCATATGGTATTCCGTATACTTTACCATCATTATTTCCTACAAGCTTACCTATCATCTTTATATAAGCTGGTTGTACTTTTTTAACCATTTCTGTATCTGTTAAATCCAATAAAACACCTGCTCTTGCAAGTTCTCCATATGTTGCAGTACCACCTATACTTAATATATCTGGAATATCATTCTTTGTTAACCTAGTACGTAAAACTGTTCCTGCTTCTGGTGGTACGTTTACTACAATATGAATATTTGGATTCTCTTTTTCAAATTCCTTAATAAAGTTTTCTAGAGTTGTCTTACTTTCAGATTTGTTAGAGAAAAGCTCTAACTCTATCTTTCCGTCTTTGCCTGATACATCACTTGATTGACTACATCCAGTAAAAACAGATGCAACAACAATTAAAGTTAGCATCATACACATAAGTTTTTTAAATTTCTTTTTCATAAACTTCCCCCTCCATTTTATTTGGTAGTGTCAAAAGTTTAAAGTAATTTTGACTTTCAAATATTGAAGTTTTAATAATTTATAAGTTCGGTTACCTCCCCCCTTTTCTTGAATATATTAGTTTGTTGCAAAACTCCACAAACATTCAAAAGGACTACACTTATCTAGATTTATTTAAAAAATTAAATTTAAGTCTACTGGTATTTACGTAAACGTTTACTATATGATTAAAAAAAATTATATACTTTTAACTGTATCCCTCTCTATAATTTTATGAGGCATAATTATACTCTCTATACTTTCTCCTTTAGATATCTTTTTTAGTAATGAGCTTACTGCTCTTTTGCCCATTTCATACAAAGGCTGTGCTAAAGTAGTTAAAGGTGGAATAGACATTCGAGCTGTCATTGTATTGTCATATCCAACTACAGA
Source organism: Caloranaerobacter sp. TR13 (assembly GCF_001316435.1). Classification (NCBI taxonomy): domain Bacteria; kingdom Bacillati; phylum Bacillota; class Tissierellia; order Tissierellales; family Thermohalobacteraceae; genus Caloranaerobacter; species Caloranaerobacter sp. TR13. The sequence goes on along the minus strand of NZ_JXLL01000010.1, from coordinate 56,468 downwards.
TAATTCATCAGGTATAGAAATTCCATTTTTGTAAGCTACATACAATGCACCTATTGCCATATCATCGCTGGCTGCAAAAACAGCTGTAAAATCTTTTTTATCTTCAAGCAATCCTCTCATACACTTGATTCCACTTTCATATGAAAAGTCACCATGTCTGATAAGTTCTTTATCAATTGCTACATTATAATCCCTAAGAGCCTGCATATATCCTTCTACTCTCGGAATGCCTGCTATTGGGTCATCTTCATTTCCAGCAATCATTGCAATTTTCCTATGTCCTTTTTCTATCAAATATTTTGTTGCACTATATGCAGCTAATTTATCATCTACTCTTATAAAGGGTAGCTGATATCTAAATGACATTGTAGACACAAGTATACTAGGAATTCTAGTAGATATTATCGCTTTCTCATATTCCTCTTTTGGAGTAAGGCTAGTTATAACAATTCCATCTACTTGTCTCGATGATAAAACGTCTAAATAGGCTAATGTTCTTTTCCCACCTATTCCTGTATTACATACTACAACACTATATCCATTTTTATGGGCAGTATCCTCAATACCATTTAATATTTCTGCATAAAAATTTGTTGATACATTTGGCACTAAAACTCCTATTGTATTAGTACTTTTGGTTATCAACCCTCTAGCTATCTCATTTCTTTGATATCCTATTTCGTCAATTACTTTCAAGACCTTTTCTTTGGTTTCTTCAGAATATCCTCCTAGATTATTAAGTATCCTTGAAACGGTAGCAACTGAAACGTTTGCCTTTTTAGCTACATCTTTTATTGTTATTTTCATAGCTTACCACCCATCTATTCACTACGTAATCGTTTTCCTTAATTTAATATAACATATTTTTTTTATTTTGTCTATATATTATTTTTTAAGTTTTCAAAAAATTAAATAAAAACTTTATATATCTCCACTTATATCAGATAATCAGTCAAAATATAACATTTTTTATTTAGTTACCTCGTTTAATCACTATTTTGTCAAAGTAAATTATGCCATATACATTTTTCCCTTTTTTTCAATTTAAACTATTTTATTGTTTGCTATCTCTTTTTTACATGCTATATATTTTTTATTAAGTAAAATACTAATAGTAAATGAAAAAAATAGAGAACAGAGGACAGAGAACAGAGATTAGAAAACAGAAAACTGGCAACTGTACCCTGGCAACTGGTAACTGAATAAACAAACGGAGGTAATGCCATGGCAGATTTAAATTCTAAATTGGATTATAAAACACTCTCGTTAATCGAAGAGCAACTAAAACAAGAAAAATTACTATATAAAAAATATTTAAACTATGCAGAAATGTGTTATGACAGCGAACTCAAAAATTTATGTTACAACGCCAGTAAGAGACATAAGAGAAATTATAAGAAAGTACTTAGTTATTTGGTTGGTAGGGGACAGATAACAGGGAACAGAGAACAGGTATTAAAAAACTAAAAACAAGAGAACTGGGAACAGGAGTAAAAAAATTAAAAATTGAAAATGGAAAATGTAGAATTTAGTAAATAGTTGATAGGAACAGGGGACAGAAAACTGGAAACTGTTCTCTGGCAACTGGCAACTTATTTATCCTGTCGTCTGTTCTCTGGTAACTGGTAACTGTTTTTTATTTCCTGTCAACTCACATAAAAGGAGGCATGCCTCATGTATATTATTAATAATTTATCAGAACAAGAAATATTAAATGACTTAGTCTTGTCAGAAAAAGAATTAGCAATTTCTTATAACAATACAATTGTTGAATCGACATGCCCAGTTTTAAGAAAAATACTATCTGAATGTCTAAACGATATTCAAGATATTCAATATACAATATATAAGATAATGGATGAAAGAGGATGGAATCGAAGTCGTTTGGTAAGTGAGTCAGATTTACTTAATACAGTAGAAAAATTTCAATCTATACAATAAATAAAAAACCCCCGGCAAAACCGGAGGTTTTTTATTACATCATTGGCATTCCGCCAGGCATTCCGCCACCCATTCCCATATCTTTCTCTTCTTCTTTATCTGCTACTACAGCTTCAGTAGTTAATACCATTGCTGACACTGATGCAGCATTTTGAAGAGCTGATCTTGTAACTTTAGTTGGGTCTACTATACCAGCTTCAATCATATTTACATATTTTTCATTTAATGCGTCAAATCCAATACCTTTTTCGCTTGATTTAACTTTTTCAACTATAACTGAGCCTTCTAAACCAGCATTTGCTGCAATTTGTCTTACTGGTTCTTCTAAAGCTCTTCTTATTATATCTACACCTGTCTTAACATCTCCTGTTTCAGTTTCAAGTACTTTTTCAACTGCAGGAATTACGTTGATTAATGCAGTTCCACCACCTGGAACTATACCTTCTTCAACTGCTGCTCTTGTTGCAGCTAAAGCATCTTCTATTCTTAATTTTTTCTCTTTTAATTCAGTTTCAGTAGCTGCACCAACTTGGATAACAGCAACTCCACCTGATAATTTAGCTAATCTTTCTTGTAATTTCTCTCTATCAAAATCTGAAGTTGTTTCTTCGATTTGAATCTTGATTTGCTTAATTCTATCTTTAATAGCTTCTTCTGAACCAGCTCCACCTACAATTGTAGTATTTTCTTTATCAACTTTTACTCTGCTAGCTTTTCCTAACATTTCAATTGTAGCTTCTTTTAAGTCGTATCCTAACTCTTCTGAAATAACTTCTCCACCAGTTAAGATAGCAATATCTCTTAACATTTCTTTTCTTCTATCACCAAATCCTGGAGCTTTAACAGCTACACAAGTGAATGTACCTCTTAATTTATTAACAACTAATGTAGCTAAAGCTTCTCCTTCTACATCTTCAGCTATTATTAATAACTGCTTTCCTTGTTGAACTATTTGCTCTAAGATAGGTAATAAATCTTGTATATTTGATATTTTTCTATCTGTGATTAAAATGTATGGGTCGTCTAATACAGCTTCCATTTTTTCTGCATCAGTTACCATGTAAGGTGATAAATATCCTCTATCAAATTGCATACCTTCAACTACTTCTAATGTAGTTCCCATTGATTTTGACTCTTCAACTGTAATAACGCCATCTTTTCCTACTTTTTCCATGGCTTCAGCGATTAATTTTCCAATTTCTTCGTCAGCTGCTGAAATTGAAGCAACTTGAGCTATAGCTTCTTTACCTTCAACTGGTTTTGATAAAGCTTTAAGTTCTTCTACTGCAGCATCTACTGCTTTATGTATACCTTTCTTAATTAACATTGGGTTAGCACCAGCAGCTACATTCTTTAATCCTTCTCTTATAATAGCTTGAGCTAATAATGTAGCTGTAGTAGTACCATCTCCAGCAACATCATTAGTTTTTGTAGCAACTTCTTTAACTAATTGAGCTCCCATGTTCTCATATGGGTCTTTTAACTCTATTTCACGAGCTATTGTAACACCATCATTTGTAATAAGTGGTGAACCAAACTTCTTATCTAAAACAACATTTCTTCCTTTTGGCCCTAAAGTTACTTTAACAGTATCAGCTAATTTGTTTATACCTCTTTCCATTGCACGGCGAGCTTCTTCACTAAATTTTATTTCCTTTGCCATATTAAATTACCTCCTTTTTCTTTTTTTAATATCAAACCGTCTTTCACTTCTAACCATCTGTGAACTGTTCACTGTTAACTAATTCTTCATTTTACATTTTGAATTTTACATTTCTTTATCCCAGTACCTAGTACCCAGTACCTAGTACCTATTATTCAATTACCGCTAAGATATCTACTAATTTTAAGATAGTATATTCTTCTCCATCTACCTTAACTTCTGTACCAGCATATTTTGAGAATATTACTTTATCTCCTACTTTTAATTCTTCTTTTTTCTTCTCATCGTTAGTAATTCCAGGTCCTACAGCTATTACTTCTGCCATTTGAGGCTGCTCTTTAGCTGAACTTGGTAGAACAATACCACTTTTAGTTTTTTCTTCAACCTCGATTTTCTTAATAACCACTCTGTCACCTAATGGTTTAATTTTCATCTTATAACCCTCCTTATCATAATTTATATTAAATGATATTACTTTCCTAATTGTTAGCACTCACTAACACCGAGTGCTAATGCCTACAAATATATGTTATAAAATAGATATTATGTAGGCAAACACTTTCATTCTTTGTTTTTCCGAATTACAGCCAATTATGTCTGTTTATTTCATTTTTTATTCTATTTTCTTTGTTTTTCTCTGTTTTTGGGGTTGCCAGCTTTCTGTCCCCTGTTCTCTGTCCCCTGTCCCCTGATCTCTTCTAACACCCAGCACCTAGTACCTAATATCATGCTCCCTTGCATAATAAAATAGATACTGCTGCGCAAATCCTGCATATTCCCCAAATTTATTTTGTGCATATTTTTGTATATCTTTAAGTTTAGTATCTTTTTTAAGATAAAAATACTCCATTACCCTCTTCACCCAAACATCTATCGGAAAAGCATCATACTTTTCCATAGAAAATAACATTATGCAATCAGCAACCTTTGGTCCTACACCAGCAAATAACATCAATTCTTTTTTCGCTTCTTCTGTAGTTAAGTTTTTCAATCTATAGATATCCATCTGCTTATTCGAAACAATTGCAGCAGCATTAAATATGTATTTAGCTCTAAAACCTGTCTTACAATCTTTTATATCATCTATCGTCAGCCTACTAAGAGCATCTGCTTTAGGAAAACTATAATATTTTTTCCCATTATATTCACCAATCAACTCTCCATATTTTTGACTTAAATTTTCTATAGCTCTTTTTATCATCGGTATCCTATTATTAGCCGAAATAATAAACGATATTAAAACCTCCCAAACATCCTGCTTTAATATTCTTATACCGTAGCCATATTCTACAGCTTTCTTCAAAATTTTATCCTTTGAAAGCTCTCTTTTTATTTTGCTATAATCCCTACCTAAATCAAAATATTCAAACCAAATATCATTAAATTCATTTAGATTAGTATTAGAAAAAATAATTATCCCATCTTCTTTTTTTACATTTATGATTTTCCCATTTGCTACACCTGTATAACTACCATCATCCTCTTTATTCCACCTAAAACACTGTCCACATTCGAATATATGCTCAGGTTCAAAATCTTCTAGATTTTCAATGATAACTTTATCTTTATCTTCAGTTATCTTCAAAACCATACACCCTTCCTATTAGAGTTCGTCCAAACGAAAAAAAGCTGGCAATTACGCCAGCTTTTTATTAATACCAACCTCTTAATTTCATAGCTTCAGCTACTCTCTTAATTGACATCATGTATGCTGCAGTTCTCATATTAACTTTATGTTCTTCCATTAATTCATATATTTCATTGAACGCTTTCACCATTAATCTTTCTTCTTTTTCTTGTACTTCTTCGAAGCTCCAGTAGTAATTCATTAAGTTTTGTACCCATTCGAAGTATGAAACAGTAACTCCACCTGAGTTAGCTAAGATATCAGGAATTACTAATACTCCTTTATTGTATAGTATTTCGTCTGCTTCAGGAGTTGTTGGTCCATTAGCACCCTCACTTATAATCTTAGCTTTTATATCATTAGCATTTTTGCTAGTTATTTGATTTTCTAATGCACATGGTAATAATACATCAACATCTAATGTAAGTACTTCATCTCTGTTAACTTCTTTTTCAGCTCCAGGGAAGCCTTTTACATGTCTGTTTTCTTTTACGTATTCCATTAATTCTTTAACATTTAATCCGTTTTCATTGATTATACAAGCTGATGAATCAGATACACCTATAACTTTAGCTCCCATTTCTTCCATATACATAGCTGCATAGCTTCCAACGTTACCAAAACCTTGAACAGCTACTTTTAAGTCAGCTAAGTTTAATCCTAACCTCTTAGCTGCTTCTCTAACCATTATAGCAACACCATATCCAGTAGCTTCAGTTCTTGCTAATGAACCTCCGAAGCTAACAGGCTTTCCAGTAAATACTCCAGGAACGTTGTATCCTTTTAATTTTGAATATTCATCAACCATCCAAGCCATTATTTGTCCATTTGTGTTAACGTCTGGCGCTGGTATATCTTTTTTATCTCCAATAATTGGAGCTATTGCTCTAGCGTAAGCTCTTGATAATCTTTCTAATTCACCTTCTGATAATTCACGTGGGTCAACTATAATTCCACCTTTTCCTCCACCATATGGAAGACCAATTACTCCACATTTGAAAGTCATCCAAGTTGATAAAGCTTTTACTTCGTCTCTAGTTACATCTTGATGGAATCTTATACCACCTTTTGTTGGTCCAGGCGCGTCATTGTGCTGTGATCTGAATCCTTTGAATACTCTGATACTTCCGTCATCCATTCTTACAGGGATTGACACTTCTAGAACTCTCATTGGCTCTTTCAATAATTCATATACTTCTGGTTCTGCCCCAAGCTTATCACATGCTGTCTTAATTTGTTGTTGAGCAATCTCAAATGGATTTAAAGTTTTTTCAGCCATTATAGGACCTCCTTATAATATATAGTAATTTAATATTTGTTAAAACATTAACATTTATATATTTTAGGAAAAGGTTTTCATGTTGAAAACCTAACCTTATATAACATTATTGATATGTAGTATCTTCGTTCCACATGGGAATTATAACACATATATATTTTTTTGTAAATAAATATTAAATTTTTATCATTTTTTTGACACTAACATCAACAGACAATATGTTTAGAGAAGTCATATATTCAACTTCATTTACTATCTGCTCCTGCATTCTTCTCACAAGAGGTCTTATTGGATTCCCATATACCATTTCTACATCTAAAGAAATTATTATTCCTTGTTCTTTAGTCTTTATATCTATATTCCCAACCTTAGAAATACCTATAACCTTGTAAGCAGCATACTTAATTAAATCTCTTATTACATTGCGTGATATGGTGTATTTACCTAAATAACTGAATGTAGGTCTTACTACTGTTTTTTCAAAATACTGCTTATCATTATTTGGTTTTCTAAAAAATACTTTTAAGGTATCTATAAAATATCCAGAAAACTCTTTTTTTATCTCAAAAGTCGGTACAGGAATAACATGCTTCCCTTCTAACTGCCTCTGTTTTTTTGCTAAATCAATTTCATATTCATCAGATATGTCTTGTATATATATTCTTTTAGTTATTGCAGGGAGTTCTAATGTTTCAACAATTTTATCTACCATTCTATTAGATGTACCTAATATTAATAAAGTATTAGGCCTAAGTTTTTTTATAACTTCCTTCATTTCTTTTCTATGATCCTTGTCCATAAATAAAGCTCTTTTTACTGCACTTACAATAGTGTCTTCCCTCTTAGCAGACTTTCCTGCCAAAACATTCGTCCCTTTTATCAATAATCCGTCGTCAATTATATATTCTATACCCAGTTCTTTAGCCAACATAATAGCCTTGTAGCTCTTGCCCGTACCACTTTCACCAATAAGGGCTGTTACTTTCATAAACATTCCTCCAGAAATTCAACTATATAAAAATAGTATCATATATTAGTTGATAGTCAATAGCCCATTGATAATGAACAATTTACAATTGATAATTGGCATCTATCAATTGTTGATTATCAATTATCAAAATTCAACTCTCAAAAAATCAGCAGTAGTGAAGAACTGATTCTCTACTGCAAAAGACAAACAGCAAATTACAAATAGCCAAGTTAATTTTACATTTTCAATTTTACATTTCTCTACTCAAGTATCTAATACCCAGTACCTAGTACCTACTTTTTTCTGTTCTCTGCCCCCTATTTTTCACAATTGAAATAACCAATACTAATGCTGGTATTATAATTTGAAATGGAATAACATAATACGGATATACTTCCCCAGCCCATCTTACCATTTCTGGCAAACTATCATATATCCATATAGAAATTACAATTGCAATTGTAACTACAGGAATAATAAATGGTTTATAATCATCTAAGTCAAATAATTGTGTAATTCCAATAAGTGCAGCATAAATACATATTACTATCTTGACACTTCCAGCTATAAGCAAATTTACAGAAATAAATGGTTCAACGGCTATTCCAGGGATTAAGCTTATTGTAACATGCGATGGAAACATATCTCTATTTAACATATCTGCTCCTAAAGCCATCAAATTACTCATTACTACACTTAGTAAAATAAAGCCAATAACTGTAAGCGAAATATAAGATACCTTAAATAAATCTTTTTGTTTATTTATATAAGGGAATATCATTAAGAGTACTACAGTTTCTCCAAACGGAAAAGTTAATACAGAAAAACCTACCTTTAATACTTTTGAAAATCCATATTCTAAAAACGGCAGTAGATTTTTCACTTCATAATGTTTCATTACCAATAAAAATATTGAAATAACCAAAATCAACATTACTGGAACTGTTATCTGTGATACTTTAACAATTACTTCTAATCCTTTTTTTAAACTATAAATTAATACTAAGGCTATAGAAACTATAATAAAAATAAGTGGAGTTTCAGTGTAAATAGATGTCACCATAAACTCTCCCAAATTTCTAAAGACAAGTCCTGCTAAATGAAGAAAATACCAAACATAAAATATCCCAATAATACTACCTATATATTTTCCAAAAGTATCTTTTAATATTTCTATAAATGTTTTTGATGGATTTAATATCGATATATATACATACATCCCAATTAATATATAACCTCCAGCCCAACCGATAATATAGGCTAGCCACGAATCTTGACAAGCAGCTGCTGCTGGCGTTATTATAGCAGAGCTACCAAAAATAAATCCCATTATAATAAATGATAATTGAACTGGTGAAATTTTTTCATTACTAATCAATTTCTTCACCTCGTAAAAACAGATTTTACTAAACTCTCAATAACAATAGAAGGAGTTGTTGGCATTTTCTCAAGCATCAAAAGTATACTTATAATAAAACTTAATCCTAGTAATATCGAATATACAATAATAGTTTTTTTCTTTTTATTTGTTTTTGATATTACTGGTATATCAAAAACTACAATCAAAATATATATAGTAATCAAACCTATTACCATACTGACCCCTGCCTTCACCTAACTTTAGATGGCTTTCCCACAATTCCAGTCCCCCTAATTTTCACTTCTACCTTTATTTCAACCGGAGCATTACTAAAAACATCTGACCAATCGTCTTTAACTTGTTTCCAATAGTCTAAATGTTTCTTATAAACAACTTCTCCAAATCCAAAAATATCACTTTTATATTTCTTTTGTGCAATATTTACAACATCTTCAATATCCTTTTTCATAGCTTTTTCTGTCTCTTTACTTAACTTTTTAAAAATCTCTTTTTTAGTTAAATCACCATTTCCCTGCTGATCTGCTATATTCCCAATTGCTTTAATTTCTATCAACAAAACTAACTTTCCATCAACTGTTTTAACATCTATTTTTCCTTTTGAACTTGATATCTCTATTGAAATTTTCTTACTTTCATCTAAAGGGTTATCTATACTGTAAACTGCATTTTTAACTTCATTTTGTATAAATAAAAGCCCTCGAGTTTGAGTAGCATTAAGCCATCCTATTAGTTTATCCATTTTGAAAACAGCAGTACTCTCTATTTTCATGTTTTCAATTTTTTGTACTTTTTCTTTTTTGACAACCTCTATTGCACCTATGGCTGGACTTAAACCTGGCTGAATAAGCTGCTTTAAAACATCAATAATAGTAATTTTCTTTATTTTCGCAAGTGCTTTATTATTTTCTAATATGCTTTTTATATGCATGGAAGGTATTTTTTCCAAATCACTTTTAGCTTTTAATATTTCCTCTGCAGTTGTACCTTTAGCAACAATAATGTCAGCTCCTAATCTCGGTTCATGATTTCTCTCCCAAAAATCTAATGCTTCCATAATACCACTTCGTGCAAACTTCTCTCCTAAAACCATTAAATCTGCATGATTATAAAAAGGCTTTCTGTTTACCGTAGTTAATTGATTTTTAGCTGCTTCAAATATAGTATCTCCAGTAGTTGTAAAAACCCAAAATGCTTCCTCTTGTGGAGCCCCTTGCTCTCCAGCTTTTACTACAGTAGGTTTCACTATTTGCAAAGTCAACTGTATTTTACCTTCATCAGTTTTATCTACACCTACAGCTGTAACAAAAGCTTTTTCTGTTAAATCTTTATTATCCCAACAAGCAGTAAATATTGCAATATTAAATATGATCATCAGCAATAGAACTGAAATTTTCTTTAGCTTAATCATATCAATCCTCTTTCTTTATATAATTAATTTTCATTCTATACTTAGCCCTTCTATTTTTATTTCCAATAATAGCCTTAGGCCTTGTAAACATACTCCATATTGGAAATCTTACAATGGAATCTTTTAATCCCATACCGTCAAGAGGTGCAAATGGAGATGTATAAGGCACTCCAAATGACCTTAATGAGCATAAATGAATGAGAACTACAAATATAGATAAAAATAGCCCCATAAACCCTAATATATTTGCAGGAATGAGAAATAGCACTCTTAATATCGGTATAGTACCACCCATAGGAGGTACAACAAAACTGCTAATTGCAGTCAATGCAGTAACCATAATCATCAAATTACTAACAAGGCCTGCTTTAACTGCGGCTTCACCAAGTACTAAAGCACCTACTATACTTACGGCTTGCCCAATTGGTCTTGGCATTCTAACACCTGCTTCTCTTAACAATTCAAAAGAGAGCACCATTAATAAAGCTTCAGTAAAAGCAGATGTAGGCAATCCCTCTCTCGATGCAGATACTGACAATAATAACTTAAATGGAATTACATCAGCATGAAATGAAATTAATGCTACATAAAAACTAGGCAGTATAACTGAACCCAAGAAAGCTAACACACGTGCAAATCTTGCTATCGAAGCAAAATATGGTCTTGAATAATAGTCTTCACTTGCTTGTATTGTTTCTATTAACAGGTATGGAACTGTTAATGCAAAAGGAGTCCCATCACATAAAATCGCAATTCTACCTTCTAGCAGCTTAGCTGCTACAACATCTGGTTTTTCACTATTTCCTACAGTAGGAAATATCGAAAATGGTTCATCTTCAATAAATTCTTCTATATATCCTGACTCAAGTATTGCATCTATCTTTATATTTTCTAATCTTCTCTTAACAGTTTCTATGATATCCGGATTAGCTATACCTTTTATATAACAAATACATACATCCGTATTAGTCTGCTCTCCTAACTTAATCATTTCAAACTTCAAATTAGGATTCCGAATTTTTCTACGTAAAAGTGCTGTATTAGTTCTTAACGTTTCTGTAAAGCCTTCTCTAGGCCCTCTTACAACAGCTTCTGTATCAGGTTCCTCAACGCCTCTTGATTCCCAACCTTTAGTATCTGCCTTAAATGCGACATCTTGACCGTCTATATATATAATAGTATCTCCCGCAAGAATATCATCTACTGTATGTTTAAAATCACTAATAATTTTAAGATCCCCAACACTTAATAAGTTATCCTTAAGTATATCTACAATAGTTTCTTTGTTTACTACTCTATTTAGATTTGATATTCTAGACTCTACCATCAATGCTTTTAAAATATTTATATTTACAGTCTGCTTATTGGTTATGCCATCAATAAATGCAACTAATATTTTAACTTCTGAATTTTCACCCAATGCTATCTCGCGTAAAACAAAATCACCTGAATCGGAAAATATCCTTTTAAGTTTCTCTTTAACAGCATCAATAGACCTTGGTATTTTTTCAGTCTCTAGATAGTATTTTGAATCTAATACGCTATCATTTTTAGCTTTTAATACAAAATAATTCAACAATCTACTAAAATATCTTAACACCTTAATCACCTCATAAATAATACATTAAACTCAATTATTAGTATTTCATGGAATAAAAAATATATTCAAACAGAAAAAAAGCCAACCCATTTAGAGTTGGCTTTAATCTTTCTTTAATCTACCTTAAATCTATTCATTTCTTCTTCTAAGTTTGTTGCTAATCCACTTAACTTATCTGCTGCTCTAGCAACTTCCTCTATAGCTGAAGCCTGTTGCTGCATTGATGCACTTACCTGTTCTGATGAAGCTGCTGTTTGTTCTGACACAGCAGAAATACTACTTATAGAATCTACAATCAAGTCTTTATCTTTATTTATACCATTTACAAATTCATACAGGTTTTCGATTTTTTCTGTTATTTTTTCTATAGATTGAGATATAAGTTCAAATGCTTTATTAACTTCAAATACATTTTGAGATTGTTCCTCTGACCTAGATTTAACTTCTTTCATTATTTCAACTGTATTCTTACTCTCTTTTTGAATTTCAGTTATAATCTCTTTAATTCTATCTGCTGCACTACCAGAGTCTTCAGCAAGTTTTCTTATCTCATCTGCAACAACCGCAAATCCCTTTCCGTGTTCACCTGCTCTAGCAGCTTCAATTAAAGCATTTAATGCTAAAAGATTAGTCTGTTCAGAAATTGAAGTTATAGTATCCAAAATATTTCCAATATTTTTAGTCTTGTTATCTAGCTCAATAATCGCTCTTTCAATTCTGTTAATTGCATCTTCATTTTCTTTTGTCTTGTCCTTAAGTGTTTCAACTAAATCTATGCTAGAAGTATTTACATCCATTATTTCTTTAGCTGAATTTAGCATTTCATCTGCACTTGTATTTAATTCAACAATTTTTTCAGCTAAACCATTTACTATTTTAACTCCTTTTTCAGTATCTGCAGCCTGTTCAGTTGCACCATTTGCAATTTCTTCCACAGCACTTGTAACTTCTTCTGCTGAAGCACTTACTTCTTCAGCAGTAGCAGCTAAATTCTGAGAAGCCGAAGTAACTTCATTTACTACTTGCTTAACATTTCTTATCAACTTATTTAATTCTGATGTAGTAATATTGAAATTCTCTGCAAGTTCACCAATTTCATCTTTAGTTTTCACATTGCATTTTGCAGTTAAATCCCCATCTTTTATTCTTCTCATTTCAACAACTAAAGACTTAATTGGTTTAGTTATAGATTTTGATAATAAGTAAGAAGCTGCAATACCTACTAATAGGAAAATAATACCAAATAGCAATGTGTTTTTCAAAATTATCATAACGTTCTCTTTTATTTCGTTAACATACATAACTGCGAGTATTTTCCAACCCAATCTATTAACAGTTGTAAATACAGCGAATTTGTCATACAATTTACCATTTTCATCAAACTTATAATCTACAATACCTTCTTTATTATTATTCATCGCTTCTACTATTTCTTTAACAGGTACTGGCTTCCCAACTAGTTCTCTATTTTTATGAGTCATAATGTTTCCATTTTTATCTATTAAAACCGGGTACCCTTTTTTACCAACTTGAATATTATTTACCATGTTCGCTAATGTTTCAAGAGAAACATCTATAGCTAATACTCCAACAAATTCATTAAAACCTGACTTGTTGTATATTGGCATTGCTGCAGAAACAACAAGTTCTCCAGTACTTGCATCTATATATGGATCTGTCCATATTAATTTCTTATTTGCTACAGCCTTCTTATACCAAGGTCTTACAGTAGGGTCAAACCCTTCACTTAACTTTACCTCAGGATACAAATACATTTTTCCATCTTTTGTACCTAAATAAATGTTTTTTATATCCTTATGAGCTTTCATATAACCTTCAAAACTCTTAAGCATTCTATCTATACTATCAGGATCAGCAATAGCTTTTTGAACATTTTGGTCATGAGTCATTGTAATAAAACTTTCTTCAATTCCGTTTAAGTAATTATCAACCGTTGATTCTACTTGTTTAACTAACTGCAAAGTTGTAGATTTTAATTCTCTTTTCAATACTTCAACCGATCTTAAATAAGACATTATTCCAAACCCAGACATTAGTAATGTTATTATTATAATATACAGAAACGTTATTTTAAAACTTAATCCCATTTTAATTTTTCTCTTGTTCTTCATAATTTTACCTCCTTTACTTTATTTTATGTTTATGTCGTACTTTAGGTTTCGACAAAAAATTGTGTATTCCTTCTTTTTTTTACATAAAAAAATAGGAACATTATGTTCCTAAACTATTGATAAATCTATAAATAGGACTAAAGTACTAAAAAGCTTTAAGTAACCTATTCACTCATTTTTTCTTTTAACATATATGATAATGTAAATAAACTTTCATTTAAATGAACATTTTCAACAATAACATCGTTTGGAACTTTTAAATCAGCAGGTGCAAAGTTCCAAATTCCTTTCACACCACTATTTATTAGTTTGTCTGCTATTTCTTGACTAACAACTTTAGGTGTACAAATTATCCCTATTTCTATTTGGTTTTCTTTAACAAAGTCCTCTAATTCTTTAACATCTCTAACTTTTATACCTCTTATTTCAGTTCCTATGACTCTAGGATCTGCATCAAATATAGCCTTAACCTTAAAACCTTCTTCTTCAAACGAACGGTAATTAGCTATCGCATGCCCCAAATTACCAGCTCCTACTATTACAGTATTATATACTCTATCAAGACCTAATATTTTTCCTAATTGATTATGCAAGTCTTCAACATTGTAACCATATCCTTGCTGACCAAAACCACCAAAGTTATTTAAGTCTTGTCTAATCTGTGATGCAGTAAATCCTGTAAGTTGACTTAACTGTTGAGATGAAATTCTCTTTACATCACTCTCCATTAATTCTCCAAGATATCTATAATACTTAGGTAGTCTTCTTATAACTGCCATTGATACTTTGTTGCCCTTTTTCATTTTTATATCCCTCACTTTAAGAAATTTAAAATTAAAAATTCAAAATTTAAAATTATTAAGAGTATATTTTAATATGGTGTTTATTTCCCTAATTATAGGCATATTGTACCATTTTGTCAATATTCTGTCAAACTTTTTACATATGTACTATTAAACACTTCTGCTTATTATTATTTTATAACATTAATGATTAACTTTAAAGTAAAACATTATACACAAAAACTAATATAATCCCTAAGTTTACTGCATCAGTTTATAGTTTAACTTATATCCTTTTTCTGTTAAAATTATATACAAAGTTTAATTTAGCATACATTAAAGGAGTTGTCATTATGATTGTATTATCATGCACTAATTTATCCAAATCATATATTGCCTATAAAGTTTTAAATAATATATCATTTACTATAAATAGTGGAGAAAAAATAGGTTTAGTTGGTTTAAATGGTACAGGTAAATCTACACTTTTTAAAATATTAACTGGTAAGTTAAGTAAAGATTCAGGGGAAATTTATATAGCTAAAGACCATAAAATAGGATACCTTGAGCAAAATACACAAATCGAAAGTAATAATACAATATTTGAAGAATCTTTACAAGTCTTTAAACATCTCATTAATATGGAAAAAAGATTAAGAGATTTAGAAAAAGAAATAAGTATTGAAGGTGAAAATGGTTCATCAGAAAAACTACAAAATCTAATGAATCTATACTCAAAATTAATGGAAGAATTTACTAACAAAAATGGGTATGGCTATAAAAGTGAGATAAAAGGAGTTTTAAAAGGTCTGGGATTTACTGAAGAAGAGTTTGATAAACCTATAAACAAGCTAAGTGGAGGTCAAAAAACTAGAATTTCCTTAGCAAAATTATTGCTTGAAAAACCCGACATTCTACTTTTAGATGAACCCACAAACCATCTCGACATAGAAGCTATAGACTGGCTTGAAAAGTTTATAAAAGACTATAAAGGCACTGCAATAATAATTTCTCATGATAGATATTTTCTAGACTCTATTGCAAATAGAATATTCTTAATCGAAAATTCTACACTTAAATCCTACAATGGAAATTACTCGACTTTTATGAAAAAGAGAAAAAAAGAAAGAGAGCTTATGCAAAAAAAATATGAAGAACAACAAAAGGAAATTAAAAGACAAGAAGAAATTATTAGAAAGTTTATGTCTTATGGTGGTAAACGAAATATAAGACAAGCACAAAGCAGACAAAAAATGCTTGATAAAATGAAAAAAATCGACAAACCTATACAAGATCGTAAAAAGGCTAAAATAGTTTTTGAGCCTAAAATAAAAAGTGGTTATGAAGTTATTAAAGTAAAAGATTTATCCATGAGTTTTGGTGATTTCAAACTTTTCAAAGATTTAAGCTTTTCTATATACAGAGGAGAAAAAGTAGGACTTATTGGTCCTAATGGTATCGGAAAAACAACATTATTCAAAATTATTATGAATGAGATTAATCCAATAAGTGGTGAAATTACTCTAGGACATCATGTAAATATAGGTTATTATGATCAGGAACAATCAAATCTTACTTCTGAAAAAACTATTGTAGATGAAATTTGGGATGAAAACCCTAATTTTGATCATTATCAAATAAGATCTATCCTTGCAAGATTTTTATTTCAAGGAGATGATATTTTTAAAGAAATAAACACTTTAAGTGGTGGCGAAAAAAGTCGCCTAGCCCTGCTTAAACTAATGCTGTCTAAAGCAAATTTCCTTTTAATGGACGAACCTACTAATCATCTTGACATAGACTCTAAAGAAGTTTTAGAAGATGCTCTTAAAGATTATGAAGGAACACTACTTATCATATCTCATGATAGATATTTCTTAAATAAAGTAACAAATAAAATATTAGAACTAAGTAGCGAAGGAATTAAAGAATACCTTGGTAATTATGATTATTATTTAGATAAAAAAAAGACTAGTGAAACTGAAGAAGAAATTTTTAATGATAAAACCAAAACTCAAATTAAAGCCGAAAGAAAAAAATTGAAAGAACAGAAGAAAAAAGAAAAAAAACTTAGAGAAAAAATTAAAAATTTAGAATCTAAAATTAGTGAATACGAAGAAAAAATATCAGAATTAGAAGAATATATGTGCAAACCAGAGGTATTTAATGACCCAACTAAAAGTATAGAAATTAGCCTAGAAGCCAATAGCTTAAAAAAAGAACTTGATAAGCTTTATAATGAATGGATGGAATTAACTGAAAACAATATATAAACCAAATTTAATTTTAAATTGACATATTAAACTTTATATTGTATGATTTAATTGTCAACTTGATATAATATTAAGTTGACAATTATTTTTTATGGGAGGTATTGATATGTCAACGAGAAACTTAGTTTTTTCAGCTATGTTTGCTGCACTAACTGCAGTATGTGCTCAAATATTTATTAACTTACCTTTTACACCTATCCCTGTCACTCTACAAGTTTTAGCTGTATTCTTATCAGGGATTATATTAGGTAGTCGAATAGGAGCTTTATCCCAATTAGTTTATTTATTTATAGGTGCAATTGGTATTCCTGTATTCGCTAGCTTTTCTGGTGGTTTACAAGTATTAGTTGGATATACAGGAGGTTTTTTAATTGCCTTCCCTATAGCTAGTTTTGTAATTGGAAAAATAGTTAATTCTTTCAGTAAAACTTCTCCAAAGCTAAACTTAGCTGTAAACACTTTAGCTATGTTAGCAGGACTAATTATTATTTACTTAATGGGAGCAGCTCAATACGCAATAGTCGCTAAAGTTAGCTTTATTAATTCATTAAGTGTAACTGTATTACCTTTTATCTTTGCAGACTTACTTAAATTAATTGCTGCTGTTTTAATAGCTGAACCTGTTAAAAAAGCTTTGAAAAATGCAAAGTTGATATAGAAAATACAACTTCGTTGTATTTAGTTGACAGGGTACAGAGAACAGGGGACTGGGTACTTGGTACTGGGTACTTGGTGCTAGGTACTAATTGTGGACAAGGAGCAAATTATGTCAACATTCTACAATGCAACTTGTCCACATTTTTTATCTCATACTTCATAGAATTTTTATTTTATCCAAATAATCCACAAAAAATTCACATTATCCACACGGTTATCCACATTTGTATATTAAGTCAGTAACAAATTTATATTTATTTTCCACATTATCCACAATTATTTGTTGAAATAGAAACTATGTTCTGTGGACAAGCTGTGTCTAATTATTATAAATTTTGTCGAAGCAGTTGTGTGTCTAGTTAACATAAATATATATACATAACTTAATATTTTTTGTCTCCAAGTTTAAGATTAGGTACTGCATTTAAGTTCAAATTAGCCCTATACCCTTTTAAATAATCATAATATGCAGCACATCCTATCATCGCTGCATTATCTGTACATAATTTTTTTGATGGATATCTTAATTCTAACCTCTCTTCATTACATCTTTTACTTATAAGATTTCTTAATCCCTCATTTGCTGCTACACCACCAGCTAAAGTAACTACATTAACTCCTTTATCCTTAGCTGCTCTTATCGTCTTTTCTACTAATACTTCTATAACTGATTGCTGAAAACTAGCTGCTACATCTTCTACCACTATTTCTATACCCTTTTGTTTAGAGTTGTTTAAATAATTTAACACAGCAGATTTCAATCCACTAAAGCTAAAATCAAAACTCCCATCATCTAAATATACTCTAGGAAAATCAATAGCATTTTTATTACCTATTGCAGCCAATTTATCTATAATAGGACCTCCTGGATATCCAAGCCCTAATGCTCTTGCAACTTTATCAAAAGCTTCTCCGGCTGCATCATCTCTCGTTTTACCAATTACTTCATATTCGCCATAATCTTTAACTAAAACTAAGTGTGTATGTCCTCCTGATACAACTAAACAAATAAATGGAGGCTTTAGTTCTTTATCTTCTATAAAATTAGCACATATATGTCCTTCTATATGATTTACTCCTACTAAAGGTATATTTTTCCCAAAAGCTATGGCTTTAGCTGTAGATACCCCAACTAACAAAGCTCCAACTAGTCCTGGACCATATGTAACCCCTATATTATCTATATCATCGAATGTAACATTAGCTTTATCTAAAGCCTCTTGAATAATTATATTAATATTTTCAATGTGCTTTCTTGAAGCAACCTCTGGAACAACTCCACCAAATTTTTTATGTATCTCTATTTGAGAGGAAATAATGTTAGATAATACTTCTCTACCATTCTTTACAATAGCGACAGATGTCTCATCACATGAAGTTTCTATGGCTAAAGTTATAATATCTCTCATGCTCTCCAAATTTCACCACTCCTTCTTTTCATATATGGTATATTATAACCTAACATTTGAAGAGATACTAGGGGGGGTTGGGTACTGGGTGGTTTTGGGTACTGGGTGCTGGGTGCCGGGTACTGGATACTTGGTACTGGGTGCTGGGTACTAGTTTAAATTGAAAATTGAAAAAATAGAGGTCAGGGGACAGAGAATAGAAAGCAGGGAACAGAGGACAGGGGACAGGGGACAGAAAACTGTAAACTGTTCTCTGGTAACTCTGTTTATCCTGCCCTCTGTACCCTGGCAACTGGCAACTTTTATAATACCGTTATCTTCAAAAAACGAAGAGAAAAACTTAAAATAATTTGGGGCACCATACGGTGCCCTTAATCTAGTTAATCTAGTTTTACATCCATATTCGAAAGTATTTCATCCACTAAATTAATATCACATTTATTATCTTCTGTAAAATGCTCACAATTTACGCAACTTTTATTTCTATCGTCAGTTACTGCTGTAGAGCTTATCATAGAAGCTCCTTTGGGTCTATATTGACTACAGTTTTTAGCTACCATTTTTAATTGTTCTCTGCTGGCCATCCGTCACCCTCCTCTTATCTTTTGCATTTATTGTTTCAAATAAATATTATTATTATTCATTTTATAGGTTGTGACGGTTTAATATTACATTGCAGCTTTTACAGTAGATAACCCTCCAACTATTAAAATCCAAGTTATCCAAGGTAATAATACCGCTAAAGCAGATTTTTTTCTTGATATTCCATATACTTGAGAAATACCTATAATAGCTAATATTTGATACCAAATTATAAATATATCAATTTGAGATAATATGCTGTATAGTAAACCACCAGTCATTGATTCTGGCAATAGTACTGCAAAATTAATAAGTACATCAAATTTCCCTATTATTAAAGAAATGATAGTTATAATAACCTGACCTAATAATACAGGTATAAAAGCATGTGAAATAACTGAAAAAGCATCTTTAAATTTTCCATTTCCTCCAAAAACAGATGCAAGCCCATTAGTTAAAAAGCTCTTAAACACCCAAACAACCATAGGAGTAACAGCTATTACAATTATAGATACATATACCTGTGTATTAACTAGACTTTCTAAATTTGGCATTTCAGTACCCTGTTTTGCTAACTGTTCCATCATCTTACTACTTAAAAATTCTCTATAACTACCTAATCTTAATAATATTAATAACATCATTCCAATACCAACTAACAATATTGGAAATAAAACTTTAGGATACTCTCTTAAATTATCAAATAGTTTAACAGGATCAGTAAATACATACTTTAGCCTTTCTAACCAAGTAAATGGCCTAGTTTCATTAAAATTCTCATTTAGAATTTCGTTATTATTTTGATTTAAATTTTCAGTCATAATCCCACTCCTTTTTAATTATAGTCATTAGTCATTCGCCATTCGCTATTCGTCAATTTAGAAAGCGAAAAGCTAAAAATTATTACCAAATTCATTCAAATATCTTATTCATATCTTAATGCTTCTATTGGGTCAAGTTTTGCAGCCTTATTAGCTGGGTATATTCCAAAAAATATCCCAACACCAGCAGAAAACAATACCGCTATTAAAACAGTAACTATTGATACTGTTGGTGGTAATCCCATTGAAACAGCAATAACATTTGCAATAATTAAACCTAAAATCGTTCCTATTAAACCACCTATACCTGATATTATCATAGCTTCAACTAAAAACTGCATTAAAATATCCTTTCGTCTAGCTCCTATTGCTTTTCTTATACCTATTTCCCTGGTTCTCTCTGTTACAGATACAAGCATTATATTCATTACACCAATTCCACCAACTAATAAAGATATTGCTGCAATTGCTCCAACAACTTTTGACAAAATCCCTAAAACATTGTCCATAATCTGCATTTGTTGTTTTGCACTCTGGCTCCTGTAATAATTATTACCGGAATTTCTATGACGCCTTTCTACAAGCTTTATTATATCCTTAGAAACTTTCTCAATTTTGCTGCTATCTGCCATATTTACTTCAATAGCCCAGTACCTATCACCATAACCTAATTTTTTCATATATGTAACAGGCAAATATATATTTGTAGGTATTTCTTGACCAAATCTTTCAGCTAACTTCTCAAATGAAGATGCTTGAGATTCATATATCCCAACTATTGTAAATGAAATTTTCGAATACCCAGTATCTACAAGAATTTTCTCTCCTATTACATCAGTTCTTTTAAAAATTTTCATTGCAAGTTCTTTGTCTATTACTCCAACACTTCTTTTTCCTTTTATATCTGATGTTAGTAAAAATCTTCCATCAACAATATCTATGCTCTCAATTTTGTTGTAGTCTTCATTTACTCCATATAATGTAACTGAAGCTGTCTCTCTACCTTTATTTGCCTTGCCATTAATATTAAAATTGGGAGATATCGCCTTTATATCATCTTTAAATACTCTTTTAATATCTTCAATATCACCATCATCAAAGCGATCTCTATACCTTGGATTTGCACTCCAATTCATCCAGAATATAACCCTATTTGCACCAAATTTTTCAAATTCACTCCCAATTTTTGCTTGACTACCTTGCCCTAAGGATACAATAGCAATTACAGATGCAATGCCTATTATTATTCCCAGCATTGTTAAAAATGACCGCATTTTATTAGCCCAGAGGCTAGAAAGTGCAACTTTCACGCTTTCTAAAAAATTCATATTATCACCTCTTCTCCT
The DNA here is from genome assembly GCF_001316435.1 of Caloranaerobacter sp. TR13. NCBI lineage: Bacteria > Bacillati > Bacillota > Tissierellia > Tissierellales > Thermohalobacteraceae > Caloranaerobacter > Caloranaerobacter sp. TR13. The sequence goes on along the minus strand of NZ_JXLL01000010.1, from coordinate 34,597 downwards.
ATCCTCATATTAGAAAAGCTTATTTAAGCTTCCTATCTTCTATAACCACTCCGTCCCTGAATGTAACAACTCTTTTAGCCTTCTGAGCTATATCTGCTTCATGAGTAACAATAATTATTGTTACTCCTTCCTCATTGAGATTTTTAAAAATATCCATGATTTCTTCTCCAGATTTCGTATCTAGGTTACCTGTCGGCTCATCAGCCAATATTATTGCTGGATTGTTAACCAAAGCTCTAGCTATAGCAACTCTCTGTCTTTGTCCTCCAGATAATTCATTAGGTTTATGATCTATTCTATCTCCAAGTCCAACCTTTTCTAATAACTCTATGGCTCTCTTTCTTCTTTCTTTAGCTGGGACTCCTGCATACATCATTGGAAGTTCAACATTTCTTAATGCAGTTGTTCTCGGTAGTAAATTAAATGCTTGAAATACAAAACCTATCTTCTTGTTTCTTATCGCTGCCAGTTCATCGTCATTCAAGCCTTGAATACTTACTCCATCTAATGCATATTTGCCTTTTGTTGGCTTATCTAAACATCCAATTATATTCATCAAAGTCGATTTTCCAGAACCTGACGGACCCATAATAGCTACAAATTCCTCTTTTTCAATACTAAGATTAACGTCTTTTAATGCAGTAACAGAAATATCTCCCATTTTATAGATCTTAGTCAAGCCCTCTAATTTAATCATTTCTTATCACCTTTCAGTATATTAACATCCATTCCATCCTTTATCTTTTCACTAGGATTTAGTATGACTTGGTCTCCTTCTTTTAAATCTTTAGAAATTATTTCTACTTTTAAGTCGCCTTCAACACCTATCAAAACTGGTATTTCTACTGCTTTACCTTCTTCTACTTTAAATACAACTACACTTCCATCTTTCTTATGATACAAAGCTTCGTATGGAACTACTAAAGCATCTTTTTTGTTTGCAGTATTAATAGAAACATCTGCTGAAAACCCTGGTTTTATCTTTTCATTAGGATTTAATATATCAACCTTTATTTTTACATTTGTTTCAATACCTCTTCCTGTATTCATTTCAGTTGCTATAGGTGCTATATACGAAACTTTTCCTTTATATTCCTGATTTTTAAACGCTTCTCCAGTTATTTTAACTTTTTGCCCTAATTTTATATCATTTACATCGTATTCACTGATATTTACTTCAATTTCTAAATCGCTTACATCATCAATAACAAATAAAGGTGAAGCTGTATTGGCTGGTATACCAAGCTTAGCACTTGAATAAACAATGACTCCATCAATTGGACTTTTTATTATACATTTACTAAGAGCTTCTTTTTGGTTATTTAAATTTAACTGCTGCAGTTCAACTCTCTTTCTTTGATTTTCTACATTTTTAGTCTTGTTTGCATCTTCTAACTGTTTCTGAGCTAATTCGAAACTAATCTTAGCTGCAGTTAGTGCTGACTCATCAGCATCTAATTGTACTTTGCTTATCGCCCCTGCATTATATAATTTAACAGAATTTTGATATTTCTTTTGAGCATTTTCATAATTTAATTTTGCATTTTCTAAATTCTTCTCGAGTTGAAAAGTATCTTTTGCCTCAAGCATATCCTTTAAAACCTGCTTTTCAATTTCCAAATTGATTTCTGCAGTCCTTATCCTAAATTCAATATCCTCTGTATCTAACTTTGCTAGTATTTGACCTTTAGATACTCTATCTCCTTCCTTAACTAATATTTCTTTTATTGTATATGGAAGTGTTGTTACTACATTTCTCTGATTTTTAGATTTTATAGTACCATCTGAAATTATTGTTGAAGATATATCCTCTTTAGATACTTCAACCACTTTTACAAAAGCTCCTTTTTTATCTTCCTTTTTTGCTGCTTTATATGCTCCTACCCCTATCATTACTATTCCTAAAATCACTAATAGAGAAATTACTAAAATCTTTTTTCTCTTTGCCATATAAAAACCCCCAGTCTATTTAAATATGTTTATCGCTCTCATTTTAAGTACTAATCTTATTCTATTTCTACAAACTTCTTCAATTTCCTGCCAAAACATTGAATTTAATGTAATAAAAGTTATATTATTTACGATGAATTAAAAAAATTTGAGATGCGATAAAAATCACATCTCTTTCCACATTATTATTGCATCTTCTTTTGTATCAGAATAATAACCTGGTCTTATGCCATACTCTTTAAAACCATATTTTTTATATAGAGACTTAGCTATATTATTTGATTTTCTAACCTCTAAAGTCATTCTATTTATTCCTCTTTCTCTGCAAGTTCCAATAAGACCTTCTACTAATAAATTTCCTATTCCTAATCCTCTAAAATTAGGATGAACAGCTATATTCGTTATGTGTCCCTCATCAACAATAATCCAAACGCCACCATAACCTACTACTTTACCCTCAATTGAAGCCACTATATATTTAGCAAGTTTATTCTGATTGACTTCCTTTACAAAAGCATCTCTTGACCATGGCGTTTTAAATGACTTTTTTTCTATATCAAGAACTTCATCAATATCTTCTTCTGTCATATCTCTAATTATGATCTTACTCATTTTTTTCACCACAACACTTAATTTTTTCTTCATACTCTCTCTGAGCTTGGGACTTTCTAAGATAATCAGGAACTAAATCAAAAAAGCTTTCTAGTCTTCCTTCTTTTGCCCTTGATAGAGCTAATTCTGCAACTGATGATGCTCTTGCCATATTTGCAGATTTTGGTGCAAATAATACTTTATCTCCTAAAGCCTCAAGTATTTTTTGTCTGTAAACTAATGTACCATCTCCATTAACAATAATACTTTCATCTCTTTCACTTAAAATATCCATTAATTCATCTAACTCTATTGTATCTGCTTTTTTTATAACACAAAGATCGCCATTTTCCCATTTATAAATTCCAGTAAATACTCTATCTCTTCTAGCATCCATCATTGGCACGATAATACCATCAGAGTAAGGTAAATTAAATGCTAGAGCATCTAAAGTAGGTATACCAATAACTTTTTTATTCAAAACATGAGCTAAACTCTTTATAGTTGCTACTCCAATTCTTAAACCTGTAAATGAACCTGGTCCAATTGATACTGCAAAAACATCTATATCCTCCAGTTTCAATTCACTATTTTCCAAAATTTCTTTTATTATAGGCATTATTTTCTGCGAATGAGTTCTTTTATTATTTAATATATACTCACCAATCAATTTATCTTCGTCAAGTATAGCACAAGTTGCAACAATACTAGACGTATCTATCGCAAGAATTTTCACTATTTGATCAACTCCTTAACAATTTCTTCATATCGTTTCCCTTTAGCTTCTATTATTATTTCTCTTTCGTTAAATTCTTTCCCTCTTTTTATAGTAATATCCAATCTTTCTAAAGGTAGTATATCTTCTATTATACTAGCCCATTCAATAATAGTAACCCCTTCTGAATATATATATTCTTCAAATCCTAAATCATACATCTCATCTATATCATCTATCCTATATACATCAAAATGATATACTGGATATCTCCCCTCATATTCATTAATCAATGTAAAAGTAGGGCTAGTAACATAATCTTTGACATCAAGTCCTTTAGCTATTGATTGTGTTAATGTTGTTTTTCCTGCTCCTAAATCACCATTTAAGCATAAAATATCGCCACTCTTTAAAAGTTTTCCTAATTTGTATCCAAAAGAATAGGTTTCTTCAGGACTGTTCGTTTTTATATTAACCATAATTTCATCCTTCCTAATTCATAAATATCGCTAATAACCAACAGCTGTCTGCTGATAGCTATCGAATCAGACATAAACTTATTTTAAAAAATCTATGAAAATAAAAGCGAATGCTTGAAAGAATTTAGTTTAAAAAAACAGGTGAAAATTTTTAAGAAAATCCGTAGGCTTAGCAGGACGCTAAGCCAGCATCCTACAAGACAGGACGTCTTGATTAGGTGCGTTAGGATTTTCTAAAAATTTAAGCCTATAGTTTTTTCTAAATTCTTTCGCATAAGCGTTATTTTCATAAATAATTTTTGCCAACAAACTCATCTATTAGCTGCAATATAAAGAATGTATGAATTCTGCAATTCTATTTAATCCTTCTGTCAACGTATCTATACTACATGCATAAGAAATCCTTATATAATCATCTATTCCAAAAGCTATACCAGGTACAACAGCTACCTTACTTTCTTCAAGCAATCTATCTGCAAAATAAACCGAAAAACTTCCGTCATAATTCATATTTTGCTTTAATTGTGAAATGTCAATAAACAAGTAAAAAGCTCCTTCAGGGTAAATAAATGATAATGGTTTTATTTTACTTAATATTGAAACTATCTTATCTCTACGACTCTTATAAATCTTAACCATCTCATTTATTTCTTCTTCACAATAAGATAGTGCTCCAACTGCTGCCCATTGTGATATTGTTGAAGGATGCGAAACTAAATGCCCTTGTATAGTAGAAATAGCTTTAGCTATTTCTTTATTAGAAGCTGAATACCCTACTCTCCATCCAGTCATAGAAACCGATTTAGAAAATCCATTTATAGTTATTGTTATATCTTTAGCTTCCTTAGAAATAGCAGCAATGCTTTTATAGTCGTCAATATAACGTATCTTTTCATATATTTCATCTGAAATTATATATATATTGTTCTCTAAACAAAACTTAACTATAGGAATCAGCTCTTTTTCTCTATATATACTTCCAGCTGGATTTGATGGATTCGAGATTATTATCGCCTTTGTCCTTGAACTTACAACCTCTTTCAGCTTATTAACTGTAACCTTGAAATTATTAGATTTGTCTGTTTCAACAAATACAGGCTTTCCTCCTACTAATTTAACCATCTCAGGATAACTTACCCAATATGGCTTAGGTATAAGCACCTCGTCCCCTTTATCTAACAAAGCTAATAATGAATTAGTTATAGAATGTTTAGCTCCACTAGACACCACTATCTCATCAACTTCATAGCTGATTCCATTTTCAGTCCAAAGTTTGTTTTGAATAACTTTTTTTAATTCCTTTAGACCTGAAGCTGAATCATATTTTGTTTTATTATTATGTATAGCATTAATCGCCTCTTCTTTCGCTTTATCTGGAGTAAAAAAATCTGGCTCTCCAATACTTAAATTAATTATGTCTATACCTTTTTCTCTAAGTTTTTGAACCTTACTACTTATACCAATTGTAAATGACGGAGTAATATTATTCAATCTTTTAGATAACATCTATTCTCTCTCCTTTATATTCTTCTTTATCACTATATACTTTTATTATAATCCATAGAAAATTATATTCCTATTAATTTTAAAGATAATTTCTAAATATAATTTTCGTTATGGATTTCAATAAAATCTCCATTATAATCTTTATTTATTTTTAAGGATTTTATTATAATCCATAGGAAATTATTTTCCATATCAAATCAAGAATAAATTCAAATATATTTCCGTAATGGATTTCAATTATTAACTATCGAAAAACAAAAACAGAACAACGAATAGCCAAAAAAATTTTTACATTTTCAATACCAAAAAAACCGAGGGCTATGCCCTCGATTTGAATTACTTGTGTAAAATTGGTGATATTTTCTTATACAATACAATTGTAGCAAGTGATACAACTGTTCCTTTTAATAAATTGAAAGGAACTATTGCAAATAAGATAAAAGTTTTATAATCAGCAACAAATTTATTAACTTTAGCACCCATCTCAACAAAAGCGTTTATTGGAGCCCCAAATAACTTTGCATAAAACGGTATTAAGAAGTAATAATTTGATAAAGAAGCTACAATCGTCATCATTATAGTACCTATAATCATACCCAAAGCCGCATTTTTAAACGTTCTGTTTTTATGATAGATATAACTTGCAGTATAAACTAACACACTTCCTATTAAGAAATTGGCTAACTCTCCAACTCCCATAGTTACAGTTCCTTTAATTACAAGATGAAGTATATTTTTAACAAATTCAATTATAACTCCAGCCATAGGACCTAATGCAAAGGCTCCTATTAAAGCAGGTATATCACTCAAGTCAATCTTTAGGAACTCTGGTGTAAACCATAAAGGTACTTCAATGTACATAATAAGAAATGCAAGTACTGATAAAACAGATATTTTGGTAAGCATTCTAGTGTTAAGTCTTTCTTTTAGTGTTAACATGATATCCCTCCATCGATTTTTTGTTCTTTTATGGGAGGATTAGCAAATTAAAAGCTCCTGAAGATAATCTTCAGGAGCGTACATACACAATAACTGTACTAATCTTCTCCCATCCAGACTTTAACTGTCGGCCCTGGAATTTCACCAGGTCAACTGCAATGCAGCTCGCGGGCTATACCGCCGGTCGGGAATTTCACCCTGCCCTGAAGACTAGAAAAAAATATATTTAATTCTTAACTTTATTATCACATTATTCTCTATTTTTGTCAAGAAGCAAATTACCGTCTTTCACTATTCGAAAAGCCAACAACGAATAGCCAATCAAGAATTTCGCACAATGAATTGTGCTCTACAATACTATGTAGCGCAGAATTAATTCTGCGCTACACAGTTGTCAGAAAATAAAAATTAGTTGCCAGTTACCAGAGAACAGTTTACAGTTTTCTGTCCTCTGTTCCCTGTCCCCTGATCTCTGTTCTCTAATCTCTATTTTTTCAATTTTCAATTCAAACCAGTACCCAGCACCCAGTACCCAGTACCTAGTACCTATCTTTTATAAACCACTTTACCATCAATTATTGTTGTATATACTTTACAATCAACATCTTTTAATGGATTACCATCAAATATTACGATATCAGCATCTTTACCCACTTCAATACTTCCAACTCTATCGTCTACTCCTAATATTTCAGCAGCATTTATAGTTATAGCTTTAAATGCTTCCATTTCATCCATGCCTGCTTTTACAGCAAGTCCTGCACAAAGAGGCAAATACTGTAATGGTATTACTGGCGAATCTGTCATTATTGCAACTTTAACACCAGCTTTTTGTAATATTCCAGGAGTTTCAAATGTTAAATTCTTAAGTTCAAATTTACTTCTATCAGTTAAACTTGGGCCAACTATAGCATACTTACCCTCTTTTACTAAATGTTCTACAATTAAATGACCTTCAGTACAATGGTCTAAAGTTATATCTACATCAAATTCCTTAGCTATCCTTATAGCAGTTAGTATATCATCTGCTCTATGAGCATGAGCCTTAAGCGGTATTTCTTTTCTAATTACCTTTGCCATAGCTTCCATTTTTATATCAAATTCAGGCATTTTTGACTCATCTTCTTTAGCTTTTTCTAATTTCTCAACATACCTTTTAGCTTTAAAAAGTGTTTCCCTAAGCTTTGCAGCAGTTGCCATCCTTGTAATCGGAGATTTCTTTTGACTATGATAAACCCTCTTAGGATTTTCTCCAAAAGCTATTTTCATAGCTAAAGGTTCTTTTACTATCATATCATCTATTCTATCTCCATACGTCTTTATAGCTGCAAATTGTCCTCCAACTACATTGGCACTTCCTGGCCCTGTCGCTACGCATGTAACACCACCTTCATATGCCTCTTTAAATGTCCTATCCATAGGATTTATACCATCAATAGCTCTTAAATGTGGAGTTATTGGATCAACCCATTCATTGCCGTCATCTCCCTCGAAACCTATGCCATCTTCCCATAATCCTAAATGGCAATGTGCATCAATTAATCCTGGAGTTACAAGTTTTCCTTTAGCATCAATTATTTCAACATCTAGTGGCACAACTATATCTTTACCTACTTCCTTAATCTTTCCATTTTCTATCAAAATACTTCCATTTTCTATTATTTCTCCAGCCATAGTCAAAATTCTACCATTTTGAATTAATAACATCCTTTTTCCCCTCCAATTTTTTCTTTTCATCAACTATATTTTTTATAGCTTTAATAACTTCTTTTATTGTACAAGGCTTATGTATTATATATTCTATTTCATTTAAATCTTGTCCATCTAAATCATTAGGCCATCCTGTCATTAGGATAATTTTCAAATCCTTTTTGACACTTTTTATTTGTTTAGAAAGCCTAATACCATTCATCTTCGGCATAGCTAAATCACAAATCATTATATCATATTCCCTTCTAGATAGCCTCTTTAAAACATTACTACAATTAGTTTCTATATCAGATTCTATTCCAATTATCTTAAGCATTTTTTTTAAAGAATATGCTACATGAGCCTTGTCATCTACAATTAATACATTTAGCCCATTAAACTTTGGTAAAATATTATCATTATCCGAATGTTTTTCTTCTTTCTGATACTTATTAAATGAAATAATAAACTTTGTTCCTACTCCAACTTCGCTCTCTACTTCTATACTTCCATTATAGCTATCAATTATATTTTTAGCTATACTTAAACCTAAACCTGTTCCTCTAGACTCTTTTGTACTAAAAAACGGCTCAAAAATTCTATCTTTAATTTCATTAGGCATTCCACATCCTGTATCCTCAATATGAATATAAGCCTTGTCCCCTTTGTCATAAGTTTTTACTATTAGCTTCCCTCCATTTTCCATAGAATCTATGGCATTTAGTATTATATTAAGAATTACTTCCCTTATCTCATGTGCATCACAGTATATGTAACTATTTGATTTTAGTTCTTTTACTACAGAAAATTCCATTCCTTTTACGGCATATGTATTATTCCATTTTGGTGTTGCCATATCTAATGAAGTTTCAACAATACTATTAAGAAGTATTACCTTCTTGTTAGAACTTACTTTTTTCCTTGTGATTTTCTGTATCTTATTAACTATCGCCTTGCCATCAAGAGCCGAATTATATATTATTTCAAGATTTTTCTTTATACTTGGGTTTTGTACCTGATATAAAAGCAGTTGAGATAAGCCTATAATCGTAGTCAATATATTATTAAAATCATGCGCTATTCCTCCAGCAAGCTCACCTAAAGTCTTGAATTTCTCAGCTCTTAATAAATCCTCTTGATGCCTTTCAATCTGCTTTTGCTTATCTAATAATGCTAATATTGTATTGCCAATTGCTTTTAAAAAAGACATGTGCTTACAGAAATGTTTTTTACAATTAAAAGAAGCTAATATAAGAAAGGCAATAGGGTTGTTTTCATCTTTACCTATAGGTATCTCAACAAATGACTTTATGCCAAGTTCAGTTATTAATTTAGCCTTATTGCAACTTCCCAATTGACTATAATCATAAACTTTTATTCCTCGTCTAAATTTTTCTTGAAGTCTATTTTTATTTAAAGCTCCATCGGTAATACATTTATCAATTTCATAAGGTAAATTATATTTTATTATATATTCTAAATTAAATTCAATATCTGAATATGTAAAGATTAGCCCAAAGTCGGCATTTACTACTTTACAAATTTTTTCCAATACTGATTCTAATAAATGTCTACTGTTATGTTTATATGAAATATCCAAAATAAGTTCATTTAAAAGTTCAAGCTTTTTATTCTCTTTATATAATTCAACTTTATCTAAATATAAAATTCTCAAATATTTATAAAAAAGTTCTATATCATTAGCACTATCTATCTGGAATATACTTACATTGTCGTTGTTGTTCATAATAAAAGTATCATGTAGCGGCACTAGTCTATAAAAACGCTCTTCTATAAAGTTATCTATCAAATATTCTTTTATAACCATTACTTCCTTCTGTTTAGCAAACTGTTTAATCCTTTTATGAAACCTATATAAAATATCCAAATCAACTATTTCATTATAGAAATCATCTCTAACTCCTTGTATTACTATTCGCTTAAATCCATTTTTTTTACGATAATTGTCAACTAATCTAATATAATAATTTATTATATCTTCTATTAGGAGTAGTCCATCTTTAAAATATTTTTTTTCAGCAGAGATAAATATAAGTTTCCCATTTTTAACTAGATAATCTACTGCCAATCCCCATTCTCTAAACTTTTTCTTCGTTATATTAAGTTGATCGGTGAAATTATACACATATACAAAACATCCATCATTTTCAATAACCTCCAAAATCAGATTTTTTAAAGGGTCCTTGTTAGAATCTAGTATGCTTGAATTTAAAATTCCACAAAAAGCCCCTTTAATATATTTAATTTCACTCCCTTTAAACAAAATGACTACCCCCCACACTAAATAGAGAACTTTTTTTGTATAAATTCTACAAAATTACAAATATCCCTCTTTTTTTGTTAAAAAATATTAAATTTTCTTAATAATTAAACAAAGACACACTTACGTGTGCCTTTTACAATAAAGGGGGATTCCTTTATTTATAAAAATTTTTTATTCTTCATATTCTAAAAATGGATCAGGAATTAAAATTTTATGAGCTTCTGCGTCTGCTATCCCTGCATAGAATTCTGCTTTTCCATTTTTAAGCCTTCTTATACCTCCACTAAAAACTACATCTACTAGATCAGGTCTTTTTGCAGGACCATCTGGAAAATTGCTTCTTGTTGCAAAAATTTTCATTTCAGTTGCTTCTTTAGTGTTCGGATTGAATGCAAAAACCATAGGATAATAATGTCTATTACCTTCTTCATCAAAACGAGCAATATGTCCTAAAACACCTAGTAGCCCATTATTTAATAAATGAATCTCATTGGCCCCTCCCCATTCTTCATCAATAAATTGCTTTTCAATTAGATTAGCTTTCATAATAACTTCCGAATTAAGCTCATCAAGAGAATTAATTATTGTAAAACCTATCTTTCCTCTTCCTCCTATTTCTCCTTGTGGTCTAGTAAATACTCCTATTTTACCATTTGAAAGCTCAATAAGCCTAATATCTTTCATTCCATCAGGCCCAACTGCAAATTTTTCTAAGGAATTAATATTTTTACCTCTATAAAATACTGTTCTATACCAAAGTGCATTCTCTATTGTAGGATGTGGAAAAACTTCAACTCCACCAAAGACTAACTCTGAACCGATTTTTGTAACAAATGGATCTTGTAGAGAAAATATTTTTGTATTCTCTCTTGGCTGCCATTTACCATCTCTAAATACAAAGAATACAACTTGAGAATGCTCGCTATCTCTGTCCTCTACTCTTCCAGCAATAACCATGTCATTATCATCTTCAAATGGTGCAGTTATGTTGTATACATCCTTATTTCCAACACCAGTAAATTCTAGTTTTTCTCCTTTTATTTCATAATTTTTTTCTCTAAAAATTGAAAGTAGCTGCTCACAAGTTTTTGGCTCTAATCTTTTATAAAACTTCATTTCGCGCCTCCTAAAACTAAAATTTAACTTTATCTTTCTCAATCGCTGCTACTCCAATATGAGTATCAGCTCCACCATAATATACATAATAATTATCATTAGCTTCTACAGCACCACAACTAAATACTACATTTGGAACTAATCCATTAACCTCCCAATCTAATTCTGGTTCTAAAATTGGCTCAGATTGTCTTGCAATAACTTTAGAAGGGTCATTTAAATCCAATAGTGCAGCACCAAGTCTATAAACATGATTGTCATCTACAGCATGGTATATTAAAAGCCAACCATCTTCTCTTTTTATTGGAGGTCCTGCAATACCTATTTTCTTTGACTCCCATGTATTTTTAATAGGAGTCATGATTATTTTATGGTTTGTCCATGTTATTAAATCATCAGAATAGGCAATCCAAATATCCGGTACTCTCCTATGCAGTAAAACATATTTGCCATTAATCTTTTCTGGGAATATTGCTGCGTCCTTGTTTGACTCATCTAATACAACTCTGTGTCCTGTCCAATTTTTCATATCTTTTGACCAAGCCATGCAAATCTTAAAATCATCCCATGATCTGCCACCAAAACCCGTATACAACATATAGTATGTATCGTCTATTTTGGTTATTCTTGGATCTTCTACGCCCCAGGCTTCTTGTTCTGTCTCTCCTACAAATACAGGATTATCAAATCTTTTGAAATTAATTCCATCGTCACTTACAGCATATCCTATTGAAGAAACGAACTTATTCTCTTCTTCTGGTTTTTCAGAATCAAGTATAAACTTATTATTTGAAGCTCTATAAAACATATGAAACTTATTATCTTCATATATAACTGCACAGTTGAAAACTGCTTCTTTCTCCCATTCATGTTCCTTTATCGGTGATAGTATCGGTTTGTTACTTAAACGTCTTAGTTTAAACATTACGAGACTCCTTTCTTTATTCATATCGTATAAAAATATTTAAAATATTACTAATAACTATATAAGATACAATGCTGAAATATAAAATAAAATAAAAAGTACTGGCATATGGTATCATTAATAGAATAATTGATATGATTAAAGGTATAGAAGTAATTACAATACCTTTAGCCATATTCAACATTAAAATACCAAATGTATTTTTATAAATTCTTCTAAGCGGTATATCGTATCTTACAATCATTGTAAAAACAAATAAATGAACCATTATACCTGTAAACAATATAAAAAAACTCATAATTAAAATAAGCTTACCAATAAAGTTATCAAGTATTACCCCATTGTAATAACCTATATAGAAAAGAAAGTAAACAACAGTAATAGTCAGTAAAACAACAATGCCAGCTATCAAACCTTTCTTGAAGTTATCTACAATCCCTTTTTTAAAATGATAAAAAACATCTACATACTCATCTTCTACAAATCTCATCATAACATAAAATAAACCGGTAATAGATAATCCTATAGTAACTATAGGTAAAGAACAAATAACAAACAAAAAATTAACAAAAATAAACTTACCATATTCATCACTAAATCTTCTTAAAAACTTTCTAAAGGGACCCTTTGTTTCTTTTTGTTCTTCAAAAGGCTCTAAACATTCATATTCATTAATATCTTGCTTTTTCCATTCATCCATAATATCACCTAGATTAATTTGTTAAGCGTTTTTGGTTAACCGGTTACTCTAATAAAATTATAATTGATAACGTTTTACTTGTCAATTTCTTTATTTAATCTCTCTAACTGAATCTCTAAATACAATATCTGTTCCTATAACTATTCTCTGTCCTAAGTCTTCATTATTATCAATCCTCCATAATAATTGTTTTACAGCTTGTCTAGCCATTTCATTTCTTTTAACCTTAACAGTTGTAATCGGAGGATTAAACATAGTACTATATTCAACATCATCAAAACTTACTAAAGATACATCATCAGGAATCTTATAGCCCATAGCACTTAATTTACTTCCTAAAAGATATGCAGCTTTATCACAATTGCATACAAATGCAGTAGGAAGCTCATCTGGAATATTTATATCAATATAATTTCCTTTATCATCTCTCTCTTTAATCAAATACTTTCCATTAAAAACTAAACCATACTCTAGTAAAGCTTTATGGTAGCCTAAATAACGATCCTGAATACTACTATATAAATTAATATTTCCACAAAATCCTATTTTCTTATGACCTTTTTCAATTAAATAACTCGTAATATTATAACTAGCATAAAAATTGTCTGTAACTATATGGTCTAACTTAATATCTCTATAATAAAAGTCAACTAATATCATAGGTAAATTAAGTTTATTTAAAAAAGTAACATATCTAGGTGAAACTTGTCCTAATAACAAAAGACCGTCTACCTTCTGCTCTTGACACATTAAAGGAATTTTATTTTTAGTTTCTTCTTCTTCTGTTAATATTGTAAGTATTGTATTCATTTTTTGTCTTGTGGCTTCCATTTCAATATAGCGGAATATTTTTGTATAGAAAAACTCATTTTTAGTAAAGAATATTTCTGGAACAATAACTCCAATATTTCCTGTTCGTCTAGTTTTTAATGCCTTTGCTATGGAATTAAATTTATAATCCATTTCTACAGCTAAGTCTATTATTTTCTGTTTTAATTCTTCACTAACACCCGGTTTATCGTTTAAGGCCTTAGATACTGTAACCTTACTTACTCCTAATCTATCTGCAATATCCTGCATTGTTACCTTCTTACTCACTATCAACTCACCCTTTACGAATAAAGTAAACGCCATTATATGACAATAGAAAACATATATTTAAATATATATTAACTTAATTCATCTAAAGTTACAATAATAACTCTGTTACTTTATATAATATATTATGTTAGTTATAAACATCTGACTAATAATGCTTCATATGGGAATAATCTTATATTATATTTTGCATCTAATACTTCCCTTTTATTTGAAATAAGCATTTCTATTTTATCCGCATCTAAATTATCTAAACTTACTTCTTTATACTCATCAGAGAAGTTTAGAAATACAGCACATTTCTCATTTCCACTTTTTCTGATAAAATATATTAAATCATCTTTATTTTGTAAAACAATATATTCACCTTGTAATAAAGCATCACTATTTTTCCTTATTCGGATTAATTTTTTATAAAAATTTAATACGGAATTTTCATCTTCACTTTGCTTTTTTGCATTTAGCTCTTTATAATTTTCATTTACAGGAAGCCACGGAGTAGTTAAAGAAAAACCAGCATACCTGCTGCTATCCCATTGAACAGGGTTTCTACCACTATCTCTTCCCGCTTCGTTTGCTATTTTTATAGCTTCATCCTCAGTTTTGCCCTCTTTTATAGCTTTTTCATAGGCTAATATACCAGCAACATCTCTCATATCTTTTATATCTTTTATATAAATATCAGTCATTCCTAATTCATCGCCCTGATATATAAAAGGAACTCCTCTTGCTGTTAAAATAAGCATAGAGAACAATTTAGCCATATCTTCCCTATTATTATCATTTCCAAATCTTGTAACATGTCTTGGCATATCATGACTACTAAAAAATATAGTTGGTAGTCCTCCATTTAAATTTTGTTCTAATGATTTCAGTTCTTTAAATATTTTATTTACATCAAATTTTTGAATGCTTCCTAAATTAAAATTAAATACCAAATGAAGTCTTTTTTCTTCATCCAAATAAGGTGCTGCTTCCAAAACATTTTCAGTTCCTACTTCACCTACTAATACTTTGTCTGGATATTGGTCAACTAATTTTCTTAATTCTTCTACTATATCAAGTGTTTCTGGTAAGTCTTTATCATACTTATGAATTTGTTTGCCTTTTTCATCATAAGGATTATCTTTAAACTGTTCATCTACCATTAGAAAATTTATTACATCTAATCTAAAGCCATCAATACCCTTGTCAAGCCAAAACTTAATGACATCAAACATAGCTTTTTTTACATCTTCATTTCTCCAATTTAAATCTACCTGTTCCTTCGCAAAGGCATGATAGTAATATTGCTTTGTATTTGAATCATATTCCCATGCAGACCCTTCAAAAAAAGACTCCCAGTTATTCGGTACTCCACCATCTTTCGGATCTTTCCAAATATACCAGTCTCGTTTAGGTGATTGTAAAGAACTCTTAGATTCAATGAACCACGGATGCTTATCTGAAGTATGATTTAAAACTAAATCTACTATAACTTTTATATCCCTTTTATGTGCTTCTTTCAAAAAAGTTTCAAAATCTTCCATGGTTCCATAATCAGCATCTATCTCGTAATAATCTGAAATATCATAACCATTATCTACTTTTGGAGATTTATAAAAAGGTGTAAGCCAAATGCAATCTACCCCTAAACTTTTTAAATAGTCTAGTTTTTTTGTAATCCCTATAAAATCTCCTATTCCATCTCCATTACCATCACAGAAACTTCTAATATATATCTCATAAAAGATAGCTTTTTTCCACCAGTTTTTCACATGTATGCCTCCTTTAAACAAATGAACACTAGGGGAATATTCTCCTCTAGTGATCTTTCCTCATTAGCCTTTTATTCCTGTAAGTTTAATACCTTCAGTAAAGTACTTTTGTGCTGAAAAGAATAATATAAGCACTGGTAATAAAACTAATAATGAAGCCGCCATTAACTGTCCCCACTCTACTTTATTTAAACTTTGATACATTGTTAAACCAATCTGTAAAGTAAATTTATCCAAGCTATTTAAATAGATTAGTGGCCCTAGTAAATCATTCCAGCTTCCTTGAAACGACCAAATAGCAATAGTTGCTAAAGCTGGCTTTGAAATAGGAAGAAATATTTTATAAAATATCTGAAAAGAACTACATCCATCAATTCTTGCAGCTTCTTCTAATTCCTTAGGAATAGAAGCAAAATACTGTCTTAAGAAGAAAATAAAAACTGCAGAACCTCCAAAGAAAGCTGGTACAATAAGAGGTTTAAATGAATCTATCCATCCAATTTGTTTAAACATAATAAATACAGGTATTAAAGTAATTTCTCCTGGTATCATAATTGTTGCAAGTAATATTAAAAATAATATCCTTCTTCCAGGAAATCTAAATCTTGCAAAACCATAAGCTACTAATGCAGCTGTGAAAACTTCACCGATCATTTTCATAACTGTAATAAAAGCACTATTAAAAGTATAACGGATAAAAGGAATAGCCTTTATAGCATTAGGATAATTCTCCCATGCAAAACGCTCTGGTATCCACTGAGGTGGTATCTGGAAAACCACTGAACTATCCTTCAAAGAAGTTGATAACATCCACAAGAAAGGAAGCATTGCTAAAATACCACCTATAGAAATTATTATATATAAAATAGTTTTCCTAATTATCTCACGTCTTTTTTTTCTACGTTTTATCCTTTTCAATTCCTCACTTACTTGTATATCATTCTCTACTACCGTTCCAACTTTAGAAATCATTTTTGTCACCTCTTGATAATAGATTTGGGTACTTGATACTTGGTACTGGGTACTAGGTACTTGGTACTGGGTATTTTGATTAATCATCGTTTGATTCGTAATAAACCCATAGGGAAGATGATTTAAATATAATAAGTGTTAATAAGAAAATAATGACAAATAAAATCCATGCCAATGCTGTAGCATAACCCATCTTAAAGTATTTAAAAGCATTATCATATAAATAAACTAAATAGAATTTTCCTTGATTTCCAGCACCACCTAAAATATAGGCATCTGTAAACTTTCTAAATGCACCTATTATACCCATTATTAAGTTATAGAATAATATCGGTGTCATCAAAGGCAAAGTAATCTTAAAAAACTTTGTCAATGGACCAGCTCCGTCAATTTCAGCAGCTTCATATAAATTTTGTGGTACCTCTCTTAATCCTACTAAATACGTAATCATTCCTCCACCTGCTCCCCAAAGAGCCATAAGTATATACGATGGTAATACCCAATCAGGATCAGATAACCAGCCAGGCCCTTGTATTCCAATTTGAGCAAGCATAAGATTTATAAGTCCAAATTCTGGATCTAATACCCATCTCCATAAAAGTGCAACAGCAACTCCCGAAACAACTGCTGGTAAATAATATATCGTTCTAAAAAATCTAATCCCTTTTATTTCTGTATTCATTAAAATAGCAATTGTTAGTGAAGTAATTATACCTAACGGAACAGCAAATATAGCATACTTCACTGTTACCATTAGAGAATTCCAGAAGTTCTCATCATGAAATATGTCAATATAATTTTGAAATCCTACAAAGTTAGGTTTGGTTAAAATTTTCCATTCAGTAAATCCTATATATATTGCAAATAAAATAGGTCCTATTGTAAAAAGTAACATTCCTAATATCCAAGGTAAAATAAAAAAGTAACCTTCGTATTTTTTTAGTTTTTTATATAGTTTATTCTTTTGCTTCATCTCTTCACCTTCTTAAATAATAAAATATAGACTAAGCAAACATAGAAGAGTAACATTAATGCTACTCTTCTATGCCCAAAATTATTGACCTAAAAGTTTTCTTAGTTTATCAGCAGTTTTCTTAGCTGCTTCTTCTGGTTTAGCTTCTCCTCTTAAAATAGGATCATATAAGTTATCCCATACTATTGAATCAATTTCTGCTTGTTTAATTTGGTTATTGAAACCTCTACCAAATTCCATTGACTTTCTAATTGCAGGAATTGCATCTTTCTTATCAGGTCTAATTTTTACAATATCATCAACTTTTGATTTTACTGGAGGTACAACTTTCCAATCTAAGAATGCTTTTGTTAAGTCTCTTAAAGCTTTATAAGCAACTTCTTTATTCTTAGTTTGGCTAGAAATTACAGTTGAAGCAATCCAGTTAAAAGTAGCTTTTTTTACACCATGAGGTATTGGAGCAGTTCCTACCTCAAAGTCTTTTATAGTTTTTTCAAAATCATCAGCAGCTCCACCCATGAACATTGCAATCTTACCTGTCTTAAACTGCTCACCAAATCCTTGAGCTTCTATTTGTGCTTTACTTGGAGTAATCTTATCAACATTTATAATGTCATTTAATACTTTAATTCCTTCAATTGATTCTTTAGAATCGATAACAACTTTTCCTTCACTATTAATTATATCACCACCATGAGTCCATAACCATAAGTGAATTGGTGGCCAACCATTTACTATAAATCCGTACTGATCTACTTTACCATCACCATCTGTATCCTTTGTTAACTTTTTACCTACTTCGATAAATTGTTCCCATGTCATATCATCAGTTGGGTATGGGATATTCGCTTCATCAAATAACTTTTTATTGTAATACATAATTACTGGCTGTGAAATCCATGGATAACCATATAGCTTGTCCTGATATTTTGCTGTAGCTAAAGTTGCTTCATAGAAATCACTTAAATCTAAACTTTTATCTTCTTGTGCAAATTTAGTAATATCTAATATAGCACCCATACTAGCATACGCTGGTATGTATTCTTGTGATAACCATATAAGGTCTGGTGCAGTACCACCTGCTATCATAGTTTGAATTTTTACGTAATAATCTGATGGTATACTCATTACTTCAATTTTATACTCTTTTGATTGACTATTTAATCTGTCTACTATTTCTTGAAGTTCTTTTAATTCTTGTGCTCCTGCCCAAGTAGCAAATTTAAGTTCTACTTTTTGATTTGAATTAGAAGCTGTATCTTCTTTACTCTTATCAGCTCCACATCCAGTTAACACTAAAGAGAATACCATAACTAATGCCAAAATCATAGCTAAAGTTTTTTTCATTTTATTTCCCCCTTCTTTAAATTGTTAATCGTGGTTAAACCTTGAAATAACCTGAAAATACACAAATAGTATTAATTATGGAATGTGATGATAAAGTTTGTTAATTATTTCTTTGAAGTTTTGTTAAGTTAATTTATGTTTATCGGTTACCTAACTTTATTATAATTGAAAGCGTTTACCTTGTCAATTATATTTTTTAAAAAATATTATTTATATATCAAAAAAAGAACCCTGATAATTCAGGATCCTTTTTTAACTATATATATTCTTACATCTTGTTTCCTTAACAAATAATATACTTATAACAGCAATTATAGAAGCTATTAAACATATTAAAAATGCTTTATTATATGAGGCTACTGTATACACTTTAACTCCGTCAATTAGCTTACCAGTCCAGCTTTTATCTAGTATATAACCAATAACAGGCTGTATAGCTGCTGCAAAAAGAAAACCACCCATGTTTACTGTTCCAGTAGATATCCCTGCATAGCTAGGGTTGTTCACTTCTTTAGAACATGCCCAAGATAGTACGAAACCTGATGATGAGAAGCCCATTATAAATAATAATATATAAAGTAATGAAAAAGACATTCTACCAGGGTTAACATACATTAAAATTACCCATGTTAATGTATATACTAAAGAAAAGGCTAAAAATGGAGCTTTTCTTCTTCCAATCTTGTCTGAAATTGTACCAACAACCAAACTGCCTATCATAAGCCCTACTGTTACTATCATAGTAAAAGTTGAAGCTTTAGCTTTTGATATACCATATACATGTATCATATATGGAACTCCCCAAGCACCTACAAAAGCTATTACTGAACCAAACATCCCTCCAAAAGCAAAGAAACCTGGCCAAGTTTTTGGGTTAGAAAAAACATTTTTTATACTTTCTGATAATGATACATTTTTCTTTTCAACTTTTTTAATTATTGGATCAAATCCCATATCTTCTGGACTGTTTCTTACAATTAAATACGCTAATACAGCTACAACTAACGATATAACCCCTATTGCAGCGAAAGATAATCTCCAGCCTATATTTGTAACCATTACTACTAGAGGAAACTGTGCAAGTAAAGCACCACCATTGCCAATAAAAGAAGTTAGCCCTGACATCCTTCCAAACTCATCTTCTCTAAACCACTGTGATAAAACCTTTAAAATAGAAATAAATACTACAGATACTCCTAATCCAACTATCAATCTTCCAATATAAGCTAATGTTATGTTTGTAGCAAATCCAAATATTATAGAACCTATACCTGCCAGTAGTGTACCTACAAAAACCGTTTTCCTAGCTCCCAAAGTATCTGCCAATATTCCTGACGGTATCTGCATAATCATGTAAGCATAGAAATACATTGAACCTAAGTTTCCAAATTCAACATCTGTAATATTAAATGCTTTAATCAAATCTTGTCTAACTACGCCCGCTGCAACTCTATGGAAGAATACTATTACGTATGCTAATGCAAGTATTCCCCATATATACCAGCGATAAGTATACAATCTGTTTCTTTCTGTATTCATTTCAAAAACTCCTTTCGTTTTTTTATAGGAGATAGAGACCAGGGTACAGAGGACAGGAAACAGGTACCAAGTGTCAATTGTAGTAGCGCAGAATTAATTCTGCGCTACTTTCATTTTTTTATAGGGAACAGAGAACAGGGGACAGGGAATAGGTACCCAGTACCTAGTCCCCAGCACCCAGTACCCAGTATCTAGTACCCAGTACCTAGTACCCAGCACCTAGTACCTATACTTCCCTCATGCTTAGTGCTATTCTCCCCTTCTTTACATCTACCTCTATTACCTTAACCTTAACAATATCACCTACTGAAACTACTTCCATAGGATGCTTGATAAACTTGTTACTTAATTGAGATATGTGTACTAAACCATCTTGTTTTACTCCAATGTCAACAAATGCACCAAAATCTACTACATTTCTTACTGTTCCTGTTAGTACCATATCTGGTTTTAAGTCTTCAATTTTTAATACATCAGTTCTAAATACTGGTTTTGGCATCTCATCTCTTGGGTCTCTGCCAGGCTTTTTTAACTCTTTTATAATATCCTTTAGAGTTGGTAAACCTACACCTAAATCCTTAGCTAAAATTTCTATATTAATATCTTTTAAATTTTTGTCTATCTCTTTCAAACTTCCATTCTTTATATCTGCCTCTGAAAAACCTAGTCTTTCAATAAGTTTAATCGTAACATCATATGACTCTGGGTGAACAGAAGTATTATCTAATGGATTAGTTCCATCAGATATTCTCAAGAAACCAGCACATTGCACAAAAACCTTATCTCCAAGTCTAGGTACTTTCTTAAGCTGCTCTCTATTTTTAAACTTCCCATTTTGTTCTCTGTATTTAACTATATTTTTAGCAACACTAGAAGATATCCCAGCTATATAGCGAAGTAATGATACTGAAGCAGTATTTAAATCTACTCCTACACTATTAACACAGTCTTCAACAACACCCTTTAAAGCTTCATCTAATTTTTTCTGGTTTATATCATGCTGATACTGGCCTACACCTACATGTTTTGGGTCTATTTTTACAAGTTCAGCTAATGGGTCTTGTAATCTTCTAGCTATAGATATTGCTCCTCTTAATGATACATTAATATCAGGATATTCTTCATTGGCAACTTCTGATGCTGAATAAACAGATGCTCCTGCTTCACTTACTATTGTATAACATGTATTTTTATCTATTTCACTTAGCATTTCAGCTACAATAAGCTCTGACTCTCTCGATGCAGTTCCATTGCCTATTGCAATTATATCTATATCGTATTTATCTATAAGCTCTTTAAGCTCTTTTTTAGTTTCTTCAACTTTATTCTGTGGTTCAGTAGGATATACAGTAGTCGTATCTAATAACTTACCTGTTTCATCAACTACAGCTATCTTACACCCAGTTCTGAACGCCGGGTCAAATCCCATAACTACTTTACCTTTAACTGGCGACCCAAGAAGTAAATTTTTAAGATTTCTAGCAAATACTTTTATAGCGTGCTCTTCTGCTCTTTCAGTTAAACTATTTCTAATTTCCCTCTCTATAGATGGTGCAATCAATCTTTTGTAGCCATCTTCTATTGCTTCTTTAAGATGTTCTGTAGTAATAGCTTTATCATTAGTAATAACATTATCCATAAGATAAGTAATTATCTCTTCATATGGCGCATCTATCTTTACTCTTAAGTATTTCTCCTTTTCTCCCCTATTAATAGCTAGTATCCTATGATTTGGAATTCTCTTAACAGGTTCTTTATAATCATAATACATCTCATATACAGATTCTATTTCTTCATCTACCACTTTTGATACTATTAGACCTTTGTTAAAAGTCACATTCCTTATAACTCTTCTAAATTCTGCATTGTCAGAAATAATTTCAGCTATTATATCCTTAGCTCCATTATAAGCATCATCAATATTATTTACACCCTTCTCTTCATTTACAAATTGTTTAGCTAAATCTTCTAAACTTATTTCTACTGTTTCTTGAGCTAATATTATATTTGCTAGAGGCTCAAGTCCTCTTTCCTTCGCAATTGTAGCTCTTGTCCTACGTTTAGGTCTAAAAGGTCTATATAAATCCTCTACTCTTTGAAGTACATCCGCCTCAATAATTTCCTTTTTTAACTCATCAGTCAATTTACCCTGCTCACTAATAAGCCTTATAACTTCTTCTTTTCTACTTTCTAAATTTCTTAAATAAGAAAGCCTTTGACTAAACTCTCTTAAAACAACATCACTTAATTCTCCTGTCTGCTCCTTTCTATATCTAGCTATAAAAGGAATAGTATTTCCTTCATCAATAAGCCTAATAGTATTTTCTACCTGATATCGTTTCAGTCCGAACTCTTCTATTAGCTTTTTAACAATATCCATATTTTTTCTCTCCTTCACGCAATCTCCCACTTAATTATATAATTTTATGCATTATTAAACAAGGGATGAGGCTACTTACCACATACTTTATCCACAAACAAAATGCGGCTAAAAGCCGCATATACTCTCAACTATTCTAACTTAAACCCTTTTATCAACGTATCTAATCTATAAGCCATATCACGTAATTTTTCAGCAGATTCATTTATCTGATGAATAATTGACTGCTGTTCTTCTGTACTCGCTAATATTGTTTGAGTTCCTGAAGCCGTTTCTTGAGAAATCTCACCAACTTGAACAAATGCTGTTTCTATTCCATTCATTTCTTGAGATAACTCTTCTACTATACCGTAAAACTCTTCAACAATATTAGATACTTTATTTGTTTCAGCAATAATATTGTTAAATGACTTTGTCGTATTACTAATTATTTTTCTTCCTCTATCTACTTCACTTATTCCTTCGTCCATAGATTTTACAACTTCATTCATCTCATTTTGTATTTCATTTACTATCTTAACTATATCATTTGATGCATTGCTTGTCTGTTCTGCAAGTTGTCTTACTTCTTCAGCAACAACCGTAAAGCCTCTTCCATATTCGCCTGCTCTCGCTGCCTCAATAGCAGCATTTAACGCTAAAAGATTAGTTTGTTTTGATATGTTATCAATAAATGTAACTATATTGCCAATTTCCATTGTATGCTGCTTTAACTTTTCTAATTTGTCAGCTGATTCTCTAACTCTTTTCGTAATTAAATCCATGGTTTCTTCTGACATCTTTACATCATCAGAACCTGCTTTAGCTATATCTGAAGCAGTATTTGTAGCTTGTAAAATATGTCTAGTTTTATTTTCTACATTTTTCACACTCTCTGCCATTCTATTTATAACTTCACCAGCTTCATCCATACTTCTATGCTGTCTTTCTGTTCCAGCAGCAACTTGTTCAATGATATTTGAAATTTCTTCTGAAGATTTAACGGTAAGCTCAGCACTGTTTTTTAATTCTTCAGAAGATATATTTATCTCATCTCCAGCAGCTTGAACATTAGATATTATCATATGCAATGCATCAAGCATCTGATTAAAAGCTTTCTGTAAGTCTCCAATCTCATTTTTTGCATTTTCATCTGCTCTGTTAGTTAAATCTCCATCTTTAATTCTATTTGCTACATTTACTAATTTTACAATAGGATTTGAGAATATTTTAGCTACAATAGATGTAAATATAATAGCTAAAATAATTGCAGCTATTGTAACATACAAGGTTCTATATAAATCTTTTAGATAACTTTGTGTTATTTCATCTTTATTCTGCTCAACTATAACACCCCAACCTGTTGAAGGCACTACTGTATATGCTCCTACTACATCTACTCCTTTATCATTTTTATATGTTAATTCAATACCTGTTTTTCCATCAAGCGCATTAATTGCACCTATAATTCCGTTCTCTTTTGCATTAAATCTATTTAATACCTTTTCCCTAAACTCGGGATGTCCAATTACAACTCCGGTCTTATCAACTATATAAGCTATACCAGTTTGCCCGATCTTATGTGCTTTTGATAACTCTACTAAATCATTTAAAGCTATTTTTGCAACTATCACACCTGTTTGCTTTCCAAACATATTTTTCATAGGCATAGCTATATTTACTCCGGAAAGCCTATTAGTTTCGTCAACATAAGAATCAGAAACTGCCTTTTCTCCCTTTAAAGCCTTCTTAAACCATTCCTCTTTACTTACATTTCTACTATCTTTTTTATTAGATGTAGATATATACTCATTACCTCTCATGTCATATATGTATAGCATTTGTATTTGATCTATTTTATTTACTGTAGAATTTAGTACAGTTGCACAATCAAATTTACTCATACTCATGAAATCATGAGTTGCGGTTAAAGTCTCTAAAATATCAAAAGAGCTTAAAATAAATATATCTACTTGCTTTGCAAGAGATTTAGCTATAGCAAGATTTGTAGTTTCTATACTCTTTTCTACATTTTTAGTTTGGAAATAGTAATTTATTAATCCTACAGAAACGATAGGTATTATTGTGAGTATTAAAACAATCGCCATTATCTGATTTTTAATTTTATGCTTTCTTATAGTTTTCTTTTTCTCTTTTTTTACAAATTTAGATAACAATACACTTTTTTTCTTTGGTGTTTTCTTTTTATCTTTTTTATATAGTTTTTTCGAAAAAGTAAGTTTTGATTTTTTTCTCTTAAATAACCCCACTCAAGTAACACCCCTTAATTAAAATTTTCACTATCCTAAATTATATTCTACGTTTTTTTACATAATCCTCTTTATTTTCTGAATATTTTTGTTTTTAAAAAAGTAAAACCACCAAAAATGGTGGCTTATCTAGCTTTAGACTTCAAATATTCATTTATAAATAAATCTATATCCCCATCCATAACACTATTCACATTTCCAACTTCTGCGCCAGTTCTATGATCCTTTACTAGATTATATGGATGAAATATATAAGATCTTATTTGAGAACCCCAAGCAATTTGATTATATTCTCCTTGTAAATCTTCAATTTTTTCCTTCTGTTCAAGCCTTTTTATCTCTATTAATTTAGCTTTTAGTATCTTCATGGCTGTCGCTTTATTGCTATGCTGCGACCTTTCATTTTGACATTGTACAACAATCCCAGTAGGTATATGAGTTATCCTTACAGCTGACTCTGTCTTGTTTACGTGCTGACCGCCAGCACCACTTGCTCTATATGTGTCAATTCTTATTTCACTAGGAGCAATCTCTATATCTACATCATCCTCTATCTCAGGAACTACATCAACCGATGCAAAAGACGTATGCCTTCTTCCAGATGAATCAAATGGAGATATCCTAACAAGCCTATGAACCCCTTTTTCAGATTTCAAGTATCCATAGGCATTAAGCCCTTTTACAAGCAAGGTTACGCTTTTAATCCCAGCTTCTGGATCTGGTAATATATCTAAAACATCAACTGCATAACCCTTTCTTTCACACCATCTTCGATACATTCTCAGTAGCATCTGTGCCCAATCTTGAGCCTCTAATCCACCTGCACCTGAATGTATTGATAATATAGCATTATTCTTATCATATTCCTCATTAAGAAGAGTATTTATCCTTATATCATTAACTTTTTTATCAATAACATCAATTGTCTCTTTTATCTCATCAATTAAAGATAAATCTTCTTCCTCTTGAGCTAATTCTAAAAGCACTTCAACATCTTCAATTTCCTTAATAATATCTTTGTATTCTTTCACTTTGTCTTTTATATTTTTAAGTTCCTGAGCTACTTTTTGAGCTCTTTTGTGGTCATTCCAAAAATCTTGTTTTGACATTTCCTCTTCAAGTTTTTTAATTTTATGCTCTAATCCTTCTACGTCAAAGAGAAACACCTATTTCTTGTATTTGCTCTCTAAAACTAGATACTTTTTCTTTAAATTCTACTAAATCTATCATTGTAACACCTCGCTATTTATTAGTTTGTTAGGGGACAGGGTACAGAGGACAGGATTAATTTCGCCTTTCGCTTTTCGCTATTCAATATTGGCTATTCATTAGTAGCGCAGAATTAATTCTGCGCTACAATTTAATGTCGGACAGCTTTCTTTAGTTGCCAGTTACCAGTTGCCAGGGAACAGCAACCCTGTTCCATGTTCCCTGTTCTCTGTCCCCTGTACCCTATCATCAATTCCAGTACCTAGTACCCATTAAACATTCTTCCCGCAACACTTCTTATACTTCTTACCACTACCACATGGACATGGATCATTTCTTCCTATTTTTTTACCTTTAACAACAGTCTTAGGTTTACCACCTTCTCCATGACTTGCATTAGTTATCTTAGCTACCCTTTCTCTTTCTATTCTTTCAGCAGGCTGTAGATTAAATAAATATCTTACTGTATCCTCTTGAATATTTTTTATCATTTCTTGGAACATATCATATCCTTCAATCTGATATGCTCTAACAGGATCTTCATTACCCATTGCTCTTAAGCCAATACCCTGTCTTAATTGGTCCATAGCATCAATATGGTCCATCCATTTAGTATCTACAACTCTAAGTAGTATTACCCTCTCAAGTTCTCTTAACTGCTTCTCTCCTACTTCATTTTCCTTCTGTTTATATAACTTTGTAGCTACATCCATTATTATATCTTTTAAACTTTCTCTAGTTAAAGACTCTATGTCTTCTATTTTAAGCATTCCTTTAGGTAAGAATATATTTGCTAAATAATCTTCAAGACCTTTCAAATCCCACTCTTCGGGATATTTAGCATCAGCTGTATAAATGCCGATAGCTGCATCTATAATATTTTCTACCATTGAAATTATATGGTCCTTAATATTTTCGCCTTCTAGAACCTTTCTTCTCTCAGCATATATAACCTCTCTCTGTTTATTCATAACATCATCATATTGAAGAACATGTTTTCTTATATTAAAGTTCCTAGCTTCAACTCTTTTTTGTGCTGTCTCTATTGATTTTGAAAGTAGAGAATGCTCTAAAGGTTCATCATCTGGCATACCTAAAGATTCAACCAAGCCTTTAATTCTGTCACTGCCAAACAGCCTCATTAAATCATCTTCAAGCGAAATATAAAATCTAGAAGAACCAGGGTCTCCCTGACGTCCAGAACGCCCTCTAAGCTGATTATCAATTCTACGTGACTCATGTCTTTCTGTACCTATAATATGAAGCCCTCCAGCTTCAATTACCTTTCTTTGTTCATCTTTTAAAGCCTCTTTAGTTTTAGTTAATATTTCCTTGTATACCCTTCTAGCTTCTAAAATTTCTGGATCATCAGTATCTTCAAAACTATCTGCAAGAGAAATTAAATGGTCACTATAATTTCTCTTTCTCATTTCACTTTTAGCTAAAAATTCAGGATTACCACCTAAAACAATGTCAGTTCCTCTACCTGCCATATTTGTTGCAATTGTTACAGCTTTATATCTACCTGCCTGAGCAACAATTTCAGCTTCTCTTTCATGATGCTTAGCATTTAACACTTCATGCTTTATTCCTTCTTTTTTAAGCATTTTACTTAGTACTTCAGATTTTTCTATAGAAATAGTACCTACAAGAATAGGCTGTCCTTTCGCATTTTTCTCTTTAATCTCTTCTACAACTGCCTTAAATTTAGCTTCTTCAGTTTTATATACAACATCAGGATAATCTATCCTAATAACTGGTTTATTTGTAGGTATTTCTATTACATCCATACCATATATTTCTCTGAACTCTTCTTCTTCTGTTTTCGCTGTACCAGTCATACCAGCTAACTTTTTATACATTCTAAAGTAATTTTGGAATGTTATAGTTGCTAAAGTCTTTGATTCTCTTCTTACATTAAGACCTTCTTTAGCTTCTATCGCCTGATGAAGACCATCACTGTATCTTCTACCAAACATAAGTCTTCCTGTAAATTCATCAACTATTATAACTTCGCCATCCTTAACTACATAATCTCTATCTCTTTTCATAAGATTGTGAGCTTTCAAAGCTTGATTAATATGATGAGTTAGTTCCATATTCACAGGGTCAGCTAAATTCTCTATATTAAAAAATTTCTCTGCCTTTTTTACACCTTGTTCAGTAAGAACTACAGTACGTGCCTTTTCATCTATAACAAAATCTCCTTTTTCTTCCTTCATCTCGAAGTTAAAACGATCTTTTTTCTCATTAGGATCTACTTTTGTTCCCTTTAATGTCTGTACAAAAGAATTAGCTGCAAAATAAAGACTAGTTGTCTTATCTCCTGTTCCTGAAATAATTAGAGGAGTTCTTGCCTCATCTATTAAAATACTGTCAACCTCGTCTATTATTGCATAGTTTAATTCCCTTTGCACCATCTCACTCTTGTATATAACCATATTATCTCTTAAATAGTCAAATCCAAATTCATTATTTGTACCGTATGTTATATCGCAATTATAAGCCTCACGTCTTTCTTTGCTTTCTAATCCATGAACTATACAACCTACAGATAGTCCTAAAAATTCGTAAATTTTACCCATCCAATCTCTATCTCTTTTAGCTAGATAGTCATTTACTGTTACTACATGAACACCTTTTCCTGTAAGAGCATTAAGATAAACAGGCAAAGTAGCTACCAAAGTTTTACCTTCGCCTGTTTTCATTTCAGCTATCCTTCCTTGGTGAAGAACAATACCACCTATTAACTGAACTCTATAATGTCTCATACCAAGAACTCTATCAGCAGCTTCTCTAACAACTGCAAAAGCTTCTGGCAAAATATCATCCAAATTCTCTCCGTTTGCCAATCTATTCTTAAATTCTTGAGTTTTTTGTTTCAATTGTGCATCGGTAAGCTTCTTCATTTCATCTTCTAATGATTCTATTTTCTCAACTAACGGATTTAATCTTTTAATTTCCCTCTCACTATAAGTTCCAAAAATCTTTTTAAATAGTCCTTTCACTCTCATCACCCTTCGGTTATTTTTACCTTATCTTTATATTTTATCACTAAAATTTGTAAGGAACAAGTGGAACGCTTTTCGTCATTTGTCATTCGATATTGGTCGTTCAATTTTCGCTATTAGTTATATAAATAATATTTTGTTTTAATTATCATTATGTAGCCCACATTTAAATGTGGGCTACAATAGTAAAACGGTAAAAACAACTTCCACCGTTTAGTTATAAACAAATTTATTTTCATAAATAGCTATTCTGTCAAAAAACTTAACGGTGGAGAGTAATCTCCACCGTCTTCTACACTCTATTTTAAATCTCTGGCTCTATTAAACCATAATTCCCATCTTTCCTTTTATATACTACATTTACATCATCAGTTACTGCGTTTCTAAAAACGAAGAAATTATGACCTAAAAGCTCCATTTGTAGTACAGCTTCTTCAGTATCCATAGGTTTAATAGCAAAACGTTTAGTTTTAACAATTTTTGGCTCATCATTTCCGTTTTCTTCTAAAGGTATTATATTTTCAAATCTTATTGTTGCTCCACTATGATTTCTTTTTTGTAATTTAGTTTTATGCTTTCTTATTTGTCTTTCTAAAATATCTATCACTTTATCAATTGAAGTGTACATATCACCATTTGATTCCTCAGCTCTAATGATACCACCCGCAAAAGGTATAGTCACTTCTATTATCTGTCTGTTTTTCTCAACATTCATTGTAACATGTGCCTCAACATCTTTATGAAAATACTTATCTAACTTTTCCATCTTCTTTACTACTACATCCTTTAGGGCACTTGTAACCTCTATATTTTTTCCACTTACTATGATTTTCATGTATTTCCAACCCCTTTCAATTTATATAAGTTATTAAAAGATTAAATACTACTTCAAGTTCTTTGATAATTAATTTTTGTCTTTCGTCAAAAAGACTTTAATTTTGTAATTGTTTTTAATTTAATCCCCCCAAAAATATTTTCTTTAATATATTTTATTTAATATATTTTTATTTAAGACTTTATATTCTTATGATACCCACATATACAGAGTAACTAACAATAAATTTTAAAAAGAAAAATTTTTCTATTTTCTTTTTAAAATTTTCAAATCATTTCTACATTTACTCAAAAAACAAACAAATAATTATGTTTTTTTATTTATTAATACAGATATATACATTATTTTTCGATATACAGCTGGTTGCATAAATATTAATACAACTTATCCACAATAAAATTATTAATAATATGTGGATAAAATGCGTGTCGTTCTGTGGATAATGTTGATAAGTCTGTGGAAAAAGTATATTTGTACAT
This sequence comes from Caloranaerobacter sp. TR13, assembly GCF_001316435.1. Lineage (NCBI taxonomy): Bacteria > Bacillati > Bacillota > Tissierellia > Tissierellales > Thermohalobacteraceae > Caloranaerobacter > Caloranaerobacter sp. TR13. Next base: position 3,854 of record NZ_JXLL01000010.1, on the reverse strand, counting down.
ATTTTATTGTGGAAAACTATGTGTATATGTAGTGGATAAAAAAATTTTTCCTTTTTTATCTGATTTTAGACATAATATGAAATTTTTTAACAATTATATTTATTTTTTTGCTAGTAGTTACATTTTCTTTATATACAATATGTGGAGTTTATGAGTACTTGGTACTGGGTACTAGAATAAAAAACAGGGAACAGAGGACAGGGGACAGAGATCAGGGAAAAGAAATCGAGTAGCTCACATTTAAATGTGAGCTACAAATATTCAAAAAAAAAATATTTAAAAAAATTCAAAACCCACATTTAAATGTGGGCTACAAGTTTCTATTTCCTTATATTAATAAATATCGAACTATTCATATTTCTAATTTTATAAGCATTGTCGTATCCTTTTACAATCTTTTTACCTTGTTTAACATTTTTCAGTTTAAGTTTAACACTATCAAATTCATTTTTAATTTTCTCATTATTATCAGTTTCTATTACTTGCACTTCTTTTAATATTAATAAAATCTTATTTATTGTTTCTTTAAGACGCTTTAAGTTAGGATATTCTTCAACATCAATCGTTTCAATAGAATCTATTTTATTTATCATTTTAAATTCTTCATACTTTTCTACAAAAGCACTATCTATCTTGTTTATTTCTTCTATTTTATTTTGTTTTATATCAATATAAACCTGGAGCCTTTTGATATCGTTATTTTTTATACACTCTGACTGCTTTTTAGTAATTTCTAATATCTCTTTAACTAAAGATAGCTTTATTTCACTAAAATCAATAAGTTCTTTTATCAGATCATCTGACACTTTATCAGCTCCCAACTATTTAATAGCCCTTTTGCTTTGTCTAGCTAATTTCATAGCCTCTTTCCAGGTATCTCTTAAATCTTCCACAATAGGTAATATCTCTTCTAATATTTTTGAATCCTTTTTTATATTAGCTTCCATTAGCTTGTCTAAAATAAATGTATACAAACTTCTTAAATTTTTAGATATCTCATAATCCATATTTAAAGTAATATTTAATTCACTAATTATATCTTGAGCTCTAATTATAGAATTATGAGCATTCTGTATATCATTTTGCTCTATAAATATTTTGCCTTGCTTTATAAATTTTATAGCTCCATTATATAGCATTAAAGTTAATTCTTCAGGAGTTGCTGTCATTATCGAATTTTGCTGATACTGTGCATATGGATTTTTTATTGCCATACTTTTTCATCCTTCCATAAATTCTTTGCGTTACTATATATACTTTATATATAATTCTAAGCTTCGAATAAATTCGAAGCTACTATACGTTATTCATTTCGTTATTTCCTCATTCTTATATTTTTATTTTCAATTTTACATTTTAAATTTAAAATTCATAAAGAATGTTTTGCATTCTTTATGCCTACATTCCTCCACCTAGTTGTGACATCAGCCACGCACTCTGCTGATTCATTTGTGAAATTGCCTTCTCCATTTGAGTAAATTGTCTCCAATATCTGTCCTCAACACTATCTAAATAATCATACATGTCATCAATTCTTTCATTAATATCAATAATATCTTTGTCTAACATACTTATACCACTATATTGAGTAATGAAATCAATTAATATATTAGATTTTACATTCCTGAAAGTTTCGGAATCATCTCCAGGTCCTGATTTATTGATTATTTCTTTCATCCCAGCAATCATATTATCATAAAGCCTATTTATAAGACCACTTTCACTTCTCTTTTGTTGAATTTCTGCTGCTGTCATGTCACTTTCCGATTTGCTTGCTAAAGTATCGCTTGGTTCTTTAAATAATAATTCTAAAACACCATCAACATCATTTTGTATTGCTTCCTTAAGCTTAGCTTCATCAATTACCAATTTACCACCTACAGAACCAGATACATAACTTTCAGTTGTTATACCTATTTCTGTAAGCTGGTCATAAGAACCTGTCACTCCAGAAACTTGTTCATACATTCCACTTCTAATACTATACATAGTTCTTGACAATATAGAATCATTTCTTAAAAGTCCACTTTTAGCCTTTTCTTCCCAAAGCTCTATTTCCTTTTCAGACAATTCTTCTTTTTGATCTTTAGTTAGTGGTAAATAGTCTCTATATTTTTTCTCATTAAGCTTAGTACTAACTTTATCTACAATTTCATTATATTTTTCAACAAAAGTTTTTATTTTATCATATACTGCATCTACATCAGTAGCTACCTGAACTGTAAAACTACCAGTAGATTTTAAATTAAAGCTTATTCCATTTATCGTAAATTGGTTTGAACTCATTATAATATTTTGTGCTTGACCAAAGTCAATTTGAGCATCTACACCTGAATATGTTGTACCATCTGATAGGGTTGTTGGAGTACCAGCATTATCATAAGTTAATTTAAGTAAACTTCCTGCACCTGTTATAAAATCTATGTTTCCTCCTCCTGAATCGATGCTTGTATCTGTTATTTTAACCCAATTAGATGAGCCAGTGTTATCAGTCTGTAAGAAAAATCTATCAATTGTACTGTCATAAACTGCTGTTACACCTAAATTAGCACTGTTAATATCGCTAACAATATCGCTTAAAGATACTGTATCCAAATTAGTATATGTAAATGTCTTTTGCCCTGTATTAGTTGTAATAGTAAATTCTATTGTATCACCTGCGGCTAAACCAAATTGACTAGCTATGTTTGATGTGTCACCAGTTGATATATTGCTACTACTTGCTGCAGAGAAGTTTTCTGCTAATCTATCTACAGTTATATTATAGGTACCTCTAACTGCACTTGAAATTGCGCTAACTGTAGCTATACTTTCATTTGAAGATGTTGCGCTTTTTACCCAATCTAAACTACTAACTGATTTGTTTACTAATGTTCCAGTAGATGTTGTAGTAGTTAATCCAAACTCTTTTTTAGTATCCAAAATAAAGTTTGCAAAGTCTAAATTTATTTCTTGATACGCTTCTTGTTTCCATTCAATTAACTGCTTGTCCTGTTCTAATTTATCTACCTTTGTTCTTTCTGCTTTCATAAGGTCGCTTACTATCTGATCTATATCCATGCCGGAAGCTAAACCACCAATTCTAAGATTATTCATTTTAACACCACCCCGAAACTCCTTTCAGGAGAATTCTAAATTTTAAATTTTGAATTTGAACAAAATCTTTGATTTAAATAAATCATGGATTATAAATAAGCTCAACTTTAGTAAAAATAATCCTAATTTCCTAAATATTTAACATTTAGCATTTACAATTTAAAATTCAAAACCATAAATAGTTTTGTTTATACTTTCTCATCCACTAATATACCAGCCATTTCCCATAGCTTTGCAACCATATCTAATATCTTTTCTGGAGGTATTTCTCGTATTACTTCATCAGTATTTGTATCAATAACCTTTACCATTATTTCTTTAGTTTTTTCATGGATTGAAAACTCTAATCTTCTATCATATATCTTAACACTTTTATTTGCTTCCTCTATTGCATGTATTAGTTCTTCTTCACTTATTTTTCTTTGTTCATCAGTAGAAGGTACTTCAACGCCCACTTCCCCACTATTTATCGGTCGTTTTTCTAAATTTTCATCAGATGAAACCTGTTGAGGTTTTTGTACAGGCGTTGTTGAAACAACACTATTAATCCTCATCTGATTTCCTCCTTATTTATCCTTTTCTATACATTATATCGACAAAATACAGCGATAACTTTAATAAAAAAATTTTGAAACTAAAATTGTATACCGCACAATGAATTGTGCGCTACAAAAACTAAACTAATAAAAACTAAACTAATTAATATTAATACCTTTGTACTTTGTAACCTTGTACTTTGTAGTACTTTGTAGTACTTT
>NZ_JXLL01000009.1 GCF_001316435.1 Caloranaerobacter sp. TR13 | reverse complement strand
AGTACCCAGCACCTAGTACCCAGTACCAAGTATACCATATCCATTGTGCATATTGTTTAAATTTATCAATAATTTTTGGTTATTATACCAATAGAATTAAAAGATTAATTCGTGTAAACTTATATATGAAGAATTTAAGAAGGGGGCTTTTAAATGGCAGGATTAACTTTTAAACATATTTATAAAATTTATTCAGGTAATGTAACAGCAGTAAAAGATTTTAATCTTGAGATTAAAGATAAAGAGTTTGTTGTTTTAGTAGGACCTTCAGGATGTGGTAAATCAACAACTCTAAGAATGGTTGCAGGATTAGAGGAGATTTCTAAAGGTGAACTTTACATTGGAGATAAATTAGTTAATGATGTACCACCAAAAGATAGAGATATTGCGATGGTATTCCAAAACTATGCATTATATCCTCATATGAGTGTATATGATAATATGGCGTTTGGATTAAAACTTAGAAAAGTTCCTAAAGCAGAAATAGATAAAAAAGTTAAAGAAGCAGCAAGAATTTTAGGAATAGAAAACCTACTTAATAGAAAGCCAAAAGCTTTATCAGGTGGACAAAGACAGAGGGTTGCTTTAGGTAGAGCTATAGTAAGAGAGCCTAAAGTGTTTTTAATGGATGAGCCATTATCAAACTTAGATGCGAAATTAAGAGTACAAACAAGAACTGAGATTATCAAGCTTCATAAAAGACTTCAAACTACATTTATATATGTTACTCATGACCAGACAGAAGCAATGACAATGGGAGATAGAATAGTTGTTATGAAAGATGGAGTTATTCAACAAGCTGCAACTCCACAAGAAGTATATGAAAAGCCTGCTAACATATTTGTTGCTGGATTTATAGGTAGTCCTCAGATGAACTTCATTGATGTTGTAATAGAAGGAAATGATATTAATGACTGCAACTTAGTATTTGGTAATGTGAAAATAAGATTACCAGAAGGAAAAGCTAAGATTGTTAAACAAAAAGGATACTTAGGAAAGAAAGTAGTAATGGGTATAAGACCTGAGGATATTCATGATGAAAAAGTATTTATCGAAGCTTCTAGAGACAGCGTTGTTAAAGCTAAGGTAGAAGTAACTGAAATGATGGGTTCAGAAACTTATCTTTATATAAATATTGAAGGTAATAGTGCTATAGCAAGAGTTGATTCAAGAAGTAAAGCAAGAATAGGTGACGTAATTGAATTAGCTTTAGACAAGAATAGAATACACTTATTTGATAAAGAAACAGAGGCTTCAATATTATAAGGCTAATTTGATATTTAGTTAAAAAAAATAGAGGATATTGAAGAAAAAAGCAGAAGAAATTACATATGTAGATTTTCTTCTGCTTTTTATTTATACTGTTTATAGATATGGGTAAAATCTTCCTTAATTTATTAAAATTGAGGATTTTGTTTTGTCTAAAAATATTTTATAATAAAAAATAGGTGATATTATGTTAACAAAACTGGAAATTGAACGAATAATAAATAAAATAAGTGGAATTATTGGAGAAAGTGTACTGTTAGTTAACGAATGGGATAAGAAAGAAATTTCGACAGATGATGTAGAGTGTATATGTAGCTTTATGTTAGATGGTGAAGAATATTATTTATTTGTAAAGCACGATGTTGAATTGACAGATAGAGAAAAAGCTTTGATAAAGATAATTTTAGAAGATTTAAGTGCTAATGAGATAAAAAAAGAAAATGAAGATATAAAAAGATTATTTTTAGAAGATTTAGATGAAAAAAGTATTAAAAGAATTTTAGAAAATAATAGGATAAAATTAGATGAAGAACTAGTAGTAGCAATTATTAGAATTTATAATGAAACAGAAAATTCAGATATCGCTACAATTATTAAGAATATAATAGGAGACGATATCGTATTTTGTAGATTAGACGAAGATTTATTTGCGATTATTATAAAGAATAATGCAGAATTTTTAGAGATTCCAGTACAAATTGTAAAGGCTATTGAAACAGAGCTTTTACAAAAAGTTGAAATTGGAGTAAGTTCTATTAATTTGCCTCTTAATATAAAAAAAGCGTACCAAGAAGGAAAAACCGCTTTGCTACTAGGGCGTAAGTTTAATATTCCAGAAAATATATATTTTTATGAAAAGCTCACAGTATACAGAATATTATCTCAGATAGATGAGAGAATGTTATTAAGCATTTATGATGAAACTTTAAAGTACGGTATAAAGCAGTTAAGCTCTGATGAAATTAAAACTGCAATATATTTTTTTGAGTGTAATTTAAACATTAGTGAAACTGCAAGGAAGTTATATATTCATAGAAATACGTTAATATATAGGTTAGATAAAATACAAAAGGATACTGGGTTTAACTTGAGAATTTTTAGAGATGCTATAGAATTCTATCTATTATTGTTGATATATAAAACTTTAGATAGATAAAATGATACTACTTACCTATATTTGGAATGAAAATTATGAAGGAAATATAAGCATTATGTCGAATTAAATTACAGAGAACAGAAGAAAAAGACTGGAGTGGTAAAATGATAGATTTTATAAATGTTAGTAAAGAGTACAGTAATGGGGTAAAAGCGCTGTCGAATATAAATATTCACATAGATAAAGGCGAATTTGTTTTTATAGTTGGTTCGAGTGGTGCTGGTAAATCGACACTAATAAAATTACTTTTAAAAGAAGAGGAGCCTACAGAGGGTAAGATATATCTCAATAATATGGATATTACAAGAGTAAAAAATAGAAGAATACCATATATTAGAAGGAATATAGGGGTAGTATTTCAGGATTTTAGGTTATTAAAGAATAAAACTGTTTATGAAAATGTAGCATTTGCTATGGAAATAGTAGGAAGTTCATCAAAGGAAGTAAGAAGACAAGTACCTATGGTATTAAGTATGGTTGGGTTAAGCAGTAAAGCTCATAGTTATCCTGACCAATTATCCGGTGGTGAACAGCAAAGAGTTTCAATAGCTAGAGCTTTAGTTAATAGACCAACTGTTTTGATTGCTGATGAGCCTACAGGAAATCTTGACCCTGACACATCATGGGAAATAATGGGGTTACTAAAAGAAATAAATAGAAGAGGAACTACGGTTCTTATGGCCACCCACGCAAGAGATATAGTAAATGCTATGAGAAGGAGAGTTATAGCTTTAGAAAATGGAAGAGTTGTAAAAGATGAATTGAAGGGTGTGTACGATTATGAAGTTTAGATTATTTAAAAATATTATTAAACAAGGCTTTGTCAGCATGTGGAGAAATCGAATGATGAGTTTAGCATCTATCGGTTCAGTAATGTCAGTATTAATTATTCTAGGTATTGTATTGGTGATTATATTAAATATAAATAACTTAACTAGTATGACAAAAGAACAATTTGATGAAATACAAGTTTATCTTGAAGATGATATAAGTCAAGACCAAATTGAGAAGATTGGAGAAAAGTTAAGAGAATTAGATGGAGTGCTAGCTGTTATCTATCAGTCTAAAGAGCAGGCTTTAGAGGTATTAAAAAAAGAATGGGGTAATGAAGCGTATTTGCTTGAAGGACTAGAAAAAAATCCATTACCTAACTCTTATATAGTACAACTTAAAGATATTAAGTATACAGAAGATGTAGTCAATCGTATAAATGGGCTAACAGGAATTGAAGATATAAAATATTATAAAGATATTGTTGAAAAAATGATGGCTGTATCGAATTTTATAAGAGTTGGTGGACTAGTGGTTATCAGTATTTTGATTTTAGTGTCGATTTTTATAATTTCTAATACGATAAAGCTTACTGTAGCAGCTAGAAGAAGAGAAATTAATATTATGAAGTATATAGGTGCTACAAATGGATATATTAGAGGTCCATTTATTTTAGAAGGTATTTTCCTTGGAGCTATTGGTTCTTTTTTAGCTATATTGGTGGTTTATTTCAGTTATAAATATCTATCTTTAGTTATTAATGAAAAGTTATATGTATTATTTACAATATATATAATTCCATACTATGCAATACTAGATGACATAATTATTATGTTTACTGCAATTGGTGTTGGAATAGGTGTTTTAGGTAGTATTGTATCTTTAAGAAAGTTCCTTAATGTATAAAAAGGGGGGACAGGCTATTGAACTATAGAAGAAAAATATCATTTTTATTAATTATAATTTTGCTGATAAATGTATCTTTTGTTTATGCATCAAGCGGAAATGCAGACAAAGAAAGAAAAAAATTACAAGAGGTTAATAGAGGTTTAGACAAGCTTAGAGAAGAATTAAAACAAAATAAGAGTAAATATAGTAAGGTAGCAAGAGAAATCAAAAGGTTAGACCAACAGATTGATAAAGCAGATAAAGAATTGCAGGAAGTAGAAAAACAGCTAGAAGAGATTAATAAAGATATAGAAGTTACGAAGAATGAACTTAAGCAAGCAGAGAATAATATCAAAGCAAAGAAAGATATTTTAAATTCAAGATTAAGAGTTATATACAAGAATGGAACTGTTGGATATTTAGAAGTGCTTTTAGAATCCAAGAATATAAGTGATTTTATTGCTAGATTAGATATGGTAAAGAGAATAATAGATTATGATGTAAATATACTTAAGTACATGAAGGAACAAAGAGAAATTATTTCAACTAAAAAAGAAACTTTAGAAAACCAATTAAATATGGTACAAAACATAAAAAAGAAAATGGAGGACAAAAAAAATCAGCTGTTAGTTGCTACTAGAGCAAAAGAAAGTATGATGAAGGAATTAAAGAAAAATATTAAGGAGCTTGAAAAGCAAGAAGATGAATTGGTTAAGCTATCAAAGAAATTAGAAGCTGAAATAAGGAAAAAGCAAATAGCTGCTAAATATGCTGGTGGTAAGATGTTATGGCCAGCACCAGGTTATTATAGAATAACTTCATATTTCGGTTATAGAATGCATCCAATTTTAAAGAAAAAGAAACTTCATACAGGTCTAGATATAGCAGTTCCTCTAGGTGGTAAAGTAGTAGCAGCTAACGATGGTGTTGTTCAGTATGCTGGATGGCTTGGTGGGTATGGTAAAGCAGTTTGGATAGATCATGGTGGAGGAATTTCAACATTGTATGCACATAACTCTCGACTATTGGTTAAGAAAGGCCAAAAAGTTAAAAAGGGACAAGTTATATCTAGAGCAGGGAGTACAGGATATTCAACTGGTCCACACTTACATTTCGAGGTAAGAAGAAATGGTAAAGTTATAAATCCATTACCATGGGTAAAAGGCAAATAAGCAAGTGGATACACTTGCTTATTTAACTTTTTGAAAAAAACAGTCTATGGTGGTATAATGTTTACATATGTTTAATAAAATAAAATACTAGAATATTTTACGAGGTGAAATATTGATGATAACAAGAAGAAAGGCATTGTATGGAGCTGTTATAATTGCTATACTTTCAAGTTTATTAACTTTTACTATTAGTAATATGATTCAGATTACAATAAAGGATAAAGTTGTAATTACAAAAGACTACTATGAGGATTTGGTAACAACTTATGAGAAATATAGTAAAGCTATAGCACTCGAGAATTTTATTGAGAAAAATTATTTAAAAGATGTAGACGAACAGGATTTATTAGAAGGGCAGTTAAAAGGTATGTTCGAGGCTCTAGGGGACCCTTATTCAGTATATATGACTAAAGAAGAGTTTGCTGATTTTATGGAACATACAAAAGGAACTTATCAGGGAATCGGTGTAATAGTAACTCCTGGAAAAGACAACTTAATTACTGTAGTATCACCTATAGAAGATACTCCTGGAGAGAGAGCAGGAATAAAAACAGGTGACAAGATAATTAAAGTAAACGGAAAAGAATTTACTGCTGATAAAATGGATGATGCAGTTAAATTGATGAAAGGAAAACCAGGTACTAGTGTAAAAATTACTATTCTTAGAACAGATAAAGATGGAAATAAAAAATTTATTGATTTAAATATAGTTAGAGAAGAAATAAGGCTAAAAACAGTAAAATCAAGAATGTTGAAAAACAAAATTGGTTATATTAGGATAGTATCTTTTGATGAATTGACTTATGATGACTTCAAAAAACATCTAGATAATCTTAAAGATAAAGGAATGAAAGGATTAATTATAGATTTGAGAAATAACCCAGGTGGATTATTAAGCGAATGTGCACAGATAGCAGATGAACTTATGGGAGAAGGAGTTATTGTTTATACTGAAACAAAAAATAAAGAAAGAGAGTATTTAAAATCTGATTCTAAGAAATTGGGTTTACCTTTAGTACTGCTTGTAAACGGTGGAAGCGCGAGTGCTTCAGAGATATTAGCGGGTGCTATAAAAGATACTAAAACAGGAATTTTAGTAGGTACTAAAACTTTTGGTAAAGGAATAGTTCAAAGGATAAAGCCATTAAGTGATGGGTCTGGATTTAAGTTAACAGTTTCAGAATATTTTACACCTAGTGGTACAAATATCCATGGTATAGGAATAACTCCAGATGTTATTATTGAGCTTCCTGAGAATGTACAGAAGATAGGAGTAGATAATATCAAAGAAGACGTGCAGCTACAGAAAGCTATAGAAATAATCAAGTCAAAATTGAAAAAATAGCCATTAGTTATTCTAATGGCTATTATCTATATGGGAATAGATATTTGGTATTGGAGTGTTTTTTATGATGAAAATTATAGAGGTATTATATTTATCAGCATTATCACTACTACAAGTGTTTTTTAATCCAATATATTGGGGGATAATAGTTTTATTATATTTTCAATATAAAAAGATTGGTAAAATGGAAAAAAATATATTAGGCATAAACAAAAAATCAAATCGTATGAGAGTATTTTCTTCTATGGTAAAGGGTACTTTAGGTGGTATTTTAGGTAGTTTAATCATTATTTTATTAGGAGTTACAATACAGGCTAACGATTTTAAATACATATTTTTATTAGCAGTTATTTTAATGTTAACTCATCCACGATTTATTTGTTTTTCATATGCTGGAGGTATTATATCTTTATCATATTTATTATTTGGTTATCCAAGGGTTAATGTATCAAGTATAATGGCTATTGTTGGTATATTACATTTGATAGAAAGTTTTTTAATTTTAGTAGATGGGGATTCAACTAAAATACCAATATTTGTTGAGAGAAATAAAAAAATAGTAGGCGGATTTAACATGATGAGATTCTGGCCTATCCCCTTTATAGTATTATTGACAGTTGGAGAAATGGTTAGTAGTAATGGTGTAAATATGCCTAATTGGTGGCCTTTATTTAAACCTGAGAATGTATCTTTAAATGCAGACAATATAATATATATGATGATAGGAGTTGTTGCAGCTTTAGGATATGGTGATATGGCGATTACTGACTATCCTGAAAATAAAGTAAAAGAATCTTCTAGGAACTTGTTTATATATAGTATTTTATTAATAATATTATCTGTTGTATCAACTTATATATATGTTTTCAAATACATAGCTGCACTGTTTGGGACTTTAGCCCATGAAGGTTTGATACAGATAGGTAGATCTAAGGAAAAAAGCGGAAAAGCTAAATTTGAATGTCCGGAATTTGGAGTTAAAATTTTAGATGTAATGCCAGATGGAATTGCAGAAAAGATAGGATTAAAATCAGGTGATATAATAACTTCAGTTAATGGGAATAGAGTGAATAGTAAGGATGAAATCGAATACATTTTATCAAATTATCCAACGTACATATGGATAGAATATATAGATAGAAATGGAGAATATCAAACTAAAGAATACATGGATTATAAGTACGGAATAAGAAAACTAGGAATTTTGACAATTCCGAGATATTCGACTTATTCATTTGTAGTTAAGGAAATAGAAAGTCCGCTTATGAAATTAAGGAAAAAATTTAAAAGGTAGATAAAAAGGAGCAGCACAGGCTGCTCTTAAATTGTTTTCAATTTTCCAAATCGATAGCATAGATTTTACTATTGACTCCACTATGAAATGAAGGATTAATATCAATAAAAATCCGTTTAACATTACTATTATAAAACGTATTTTTTGATATTGTGTCGGATATTTTTTCATAACTTTTATCACTTATATTATACATATACAGGCTAAATTCCGTATCAATTATTTTTCTTACAAGTAGTATAATTTGATTTTTGTTTAGAATAGAGTATTTTTCAATATCAAAATCATTTAAACTATCTATATTTCCATTAACTAAGTCCAATAAATTCAAAGTATTTCTACCATATTTTTCATCATGCTTTAGAAATGCTATATGGTATTTGTCTATAAATTTTATTGAAAAACCTTCAGAGACTTTCTTGAGTTCATTTTCTGTTTTTAAATATATATTAAAATTTTTCGTGTTATTATTAAATTCGGTGAAAATCAAATTATTATTATAGATATCAAAGTCACTAATTTTCTTATCTGTTTCAATAATTTTATTTGTCTGATTGCTTTTGATATCGTATAAATATATTGATGAATTTTGATTTTCAGAAGTACAAGAAAAATAAAGTTTATTATCTTTCCAGATTATATTATCTATATTTGAGAAATCAGTATTTTGGATTTTTTGAATAATATTATTTTTTAAATTTATTAATATTAATTCTGAAAATTTTTCTGTATTTTCAATAACGGCTATATAATTAGAATTACTATTTATTTTGGCTGTTTTTATAATATTATGTGTAGAGTATATTTTATTAGATGTATTTGTTTTTAAGTCATATATATTTAAAGATTGATAAGGTTCATTATTATTTTCACTAGTATTAGATTCACTATAAATAAGTAATTTGTTTGACAAATCTAGTATTTTTCCTTCTCCATAGTATTTTGAAATTATTTTTTTATTTAAATGAATAATTTTACCTGTGTCAGAGTCTACTTTAACTGTTAGATTAGCTAAAAGATTATCAGAGAGTGTTCTGTCAAAGACATTATCAAGATAAACTTTCCAAATAAGTTTATTATTTTCTTTTACTAAGAATACTTTTGGTGTTGAACTTGGGGTTATCTTAAGTTCTGCGTAAATTTTACTTAATATTTCATTTTTATTGAAGGTTAGATTGATAGGTTTGTAGTTGGTACCAACAATTTTAAATGATTTATTGTTCAATTCACTGACATCCATATTATCAAATCTTATAATCAATTGAGGAACTACAATATCATTATTTTCTGTAGATAATACTCGAGTTGTATAAATTATTATTTCATTGTTAAATAGCGTTACTTTATCAACAATAATATCAGCACATTCAACAACTCCTAGGTTTACTAGTATTTTAGGAGAATTATCCGAATTTAATATTTCTACTTGAGGCAGAATAGTCTGGAAACCTTTTGTAAGAGAAGATTTTTCTACTGTAAAATCTATTGTTTTTTCTACAGCTATATCAGTTTCGTTTTTGCTACTAATCTCCATTTCAGTTTTATAACTACACCCGCTTAGGGTAATAAAGGCAAATAGAATTAATAATATTTTTTTCATAATATTAACCTCCAATCTCACTTTATATTATTCGACAAATACAAACTAAGACCTTCCTATTTTTAAAATTAGATTTTTCAAACTGTATATTGACTTAAAAAATATAAAAATATATAATTATAGCGAACAAGTGTTCCGAAAATTTAGGATATTATTAATTGAGGTGAAATAATGGGGCAATTTAAAATAAAATCTGATTTCAAACCAACAGGAGATCAGCCCAAAGCAATAGAGGCTTTGGTAGATGGGATAAATAGCAAACTAAAACATCAAACATTATTAGGAGTAACTGGTTCAGGTAAGACTTTCACAATGGCTAACATAATTGAAAGAGTACAAAAACCAACCTTAGTTATTGCTCACAATAAAACACTTGCTGCTCAATTAGCTAGCGAATTTAGAGAATTCTTTCCAGAAAATGCAGTAGAGTATTTTGTTAGTTATTATGATTATTATCAGCCTGAAGCTTATGTTCCCCAAACCGATACGTATATAGAAAAAGATGCTTCTATAAATGATGAAATAGATAAATTAAGGCACTCAGCAACAGCTGCATTATTTGAAAGAAGAGATGTAATAATTGTTGCAAGTGTATCGTGCATTTATGGTTTAGGAGACCCGATTGACTATGAAAATCTAGTTTTATCAGTCAGACCTGGGATGATTAAGGATAGAGATGAAGTTATAAGAAAGTTAGTGGATATCCAGTATGAGAGAAATGATATTAATTTTGTCAGAGGGACTTTTAGAGTAAGAGGCGATATTGTTGAGGTTTTTCCAGCGTCTTCGAACGAAAATGCAGTTAGAATAGAGTTTTTTGGAGACGAAATTGATAGAATAGTAGAAGTAAATGCACTTACAGGTGAAATAATTGGTATAAGGAACCATGTTTCCATATTTCCTGCATCTCACTATGCAACATCAAGGGAAAAAATTGAAAGAGCTATTAAGAGTATAGAAGAAGAGCTTAAGGAAAGGTTAAATGAGTTTAAAGCTCAAGGTAAACTTTTAGAAGCTCAGAGACTTCAGCAGAGAACAATGTATGATATTGAAATGCTCAGAGAAATGGGATATTGCCAGGGAATAGAGAATTACTCAAGGCATATTAGTGGAAGACCACCAGGTAGTAAACCATATACGCTTATTGACTATTTTCCTGATGATTTTCTAATGATAATAGATGAATCTCATGTTACGATACCTCAGATAAGAGCAATGTATGCTGGGGATAGGTCAAGAAAAAAGACATTAATAGAGCATGGATTTAGATTGCCTTCTGCTTATGATAACAGGCCATTGAAATTTGAAGAATTCGAAAAACTTATAAATCAGGTAATATATGTAAGTGCAACACCTGGTCCATATGAAATAGAGCATTCACAGAAAATTGTTGAGCAAATTATACGCCCTACAGGGTTACTTGATCCAGAAGTTGAAGTAAGACCTACAGAGGGGCAGATTGATGATTTAGTTAAGGAAATAAACTTAAGAATTGAAAAAGATCAGAGAGTTTTAATAACTACTTTAACAAAGAAAATGGCTGAAGACTTGACGCAGTATCTAAAAGAAATAGGCATTAAGGTTACTTATCTACATTCAGATATAGATACAATCGAAAGAATGGAAATAATAAGAGATTTAAGACTTGGTAAATTTGATGTTCTAGTTGGTATAAATTTATTGAGAGAAGGTTTAGATTTACCTGAGGTATCTTTAGTAGTAATTTTAGATGCTGATAAAGAAGGATTTTTAAGATCAGAGACGTCTATGATTCAAACAATAGGTAGAGCAGCAAGAAACTCAGAAGGTAAAGTTATAATGTATGCCGATACTATTACTAAATCTATGAAAAGAGCTATAGATGAGACAAATAGAAGAAGATTTATGCAGATGGAATATAATAAGAAGCATGGTATAACACCACAAACTATAAGAAAAGGTGTAAGAGATATCATAGAAGCGACAAAAGTAGCTGAGGATAAGGATAAATACGGTTTTGATAATGATAAGAAAATGAGTGATAGTGAAATAATTGAATTGATAAAGAAACTTGAAACAGAGATGATGAAGGCTGCTGAAGAATTGCAGTTTGAAAGAGCAGCTGAGCTTAGAGATAAAATTAATGAATTAAAAGAAAAGCTATAATAGATGAGGTGAAGATATGTCAAAGGACAAAATAATTATAAAGGGAGCTAGAGAACATAATTTAAAAAATATAGATTTAGAAATACCTAGAAATAAATTTGTAGTTTTTACAGGGCTAAGTGGTTCAGGCAAATCCTCATTAGCATTCGATACTATTTATGCAGAAGGGCAAAGACGATACGTTGAGAGTTTATCAGCTTATGCAAGACAGTTTTTAGGTCAGATGGAAAAGCCTGATGTAGATTATATAGAAGGGCTTTCACCTGCAATTTCTATTGACCAAAAGACTACTAGCAAAAATCCTAGGTCAACAGTAGGTACTGTTACTGAAATATATGATTATTTACGTTTATTGTTTGCTAGAATAGGAATTCCTCATTGTCCTAAATGTGGCAAAGTTATATCATCTCAAACAGTAGATCAGATGGTCGATAAAATTTTAGACTTAGAAAATGGTACTAAAATTCAAATCCTTGCACCTATTATACGTGGAAGAAAAGGTGAACATCAGAAGGTTTTTGAAAACATCAGAAAAGAAGGATTTGTTAGAGTAAGAGTAGATGGAGAAATAAGAGATATAAATGAAGATATAAAGCTTGATAAGAATAAAAAACATACAATTGAAGTTGTGGTTGATAGGATAAAGATTAAAGAAGGTATTCAAAATAGATTAGCTGATTCTTTAGAAACTGCACTAAATTTAAGTGAAGGTATAGTTATTATAGATGTTGTTAATGAAAAAGAGATGTTGTTTAGCCAAAAATTTGCATGTGTAGATTGTGGAATAGGCATAGAGGAATTGTCGCCTAGAATGTTTTCTTTTAACAGTCCTTATGGTATGTGTTCATATTGTAATGGGTTGGGCAGTTATAAGAAAGTTGACCCTGAGCTTATAATTCCTAATCCTAATTTATCCATTAATCAAGGGGCAATAGCTCCTTTTAACAGTACTTCAGAAGATACTTATTATTACAAGATATTCAAGGCTATAGCTGAGTATAATGGTTTTGATTTAGATACACCAATTAAGGAAGCACCGAAAAAGTTTATAAAAGAGCTATTATATGGAACAGGTAAAAGAAGTGTTACTTTCAAATATGAGAGTAGATTTGGAGGACTAAGGACTTATAAAGCTCCATTTGAGGGTATTATTAACAATCTTGAACGAAGATATAAAGAAACAGTTTCAGATTATATGAGAGAGAAAATTGAAAGTTACATGAGTATAAATCCTTGTCCTCATTGTAATGGTGCTAGACTAAGACCAGAGAGTTTAGCAGTAACTGTTGGGGGATTAAATATAGCAGAAGTTACTGAATTATCTGTTAGACAAGCTTTAGAGTTTTTTGATAAACTAGAGCTTGATGAAAGACAGAAATATATAGCAAATCAGATTTTAAAGGAAATCAAAGAAAGATTGAAGTTTTTAGTAGATGTGGGATTAGACTATTTAACTTTGTCTAGAAGTGCTGGAACTCTATCAGGAGGAGAATCTCAGAGAATAAGACTTGCAACACAGATAGGTTCTAGTTTGGTTGGAGTTTTATATGTTCTTGATGAACCTAGTATAGGACTTCATCAAAGAGATAATGAAAGACTAATTAAAACGCTCAGAAATTTGACTGATTTGGGGAATACTTTAATAGTAGTTGAACATGATGAAGATACAATGTATAGTGCAGATTATATTGTAGATATTGGACCAGGTGCTGGAGTTCACGGTGGTGAAGTTATTGCTAAAGGCACTGTTGAGGATATTAAAAAATGTGAAAAATCAATTACTGGTCAGTATCTAAGTGGTAAAAAGAAAATAGAAATACCTAAGACTAGAAGAAAACCAAATGGTAAATGGATAGAAGTTATCGGAGCTAAAGAGCATAATTTAAAAAATATAGATGTTAAAATTCCTTTAGGTGTGTTTACATGTGTTACAGGTGTATCGGGTTCTGGTAAGAGTACTTTAGTAAACGAAATATTATATAAAAGACTTTCTCAGCAGCTGCACAGAGGCAAACAAAAGGCAGGAAAACATGATGAAATAAGAGGAATAGAGCATATAGACAAAGTTATTGATATAGATCAGTCACCTATTGGGAGAACACCAAGGTCAAATCCAGCGACATATACTGGCGTATTTGACTTTATAAGAGACGTATTTGCTATGACTCCTGAAGCTAAAATGAGAGGCTATAAAAAAGGTAGATTCAGTTTTAATGTTAAGGGAGGAAGATGTGAAGCTTGCAAAGGTGATGGAATAATAAAGATAGAAATGCATTTTCTTCCTGATGTATATGTTCCATGTGAAGTATGTAAAGGTAAAAGGTATAATAGAGAAACTCTTGAAGTTAAATATAAAGGTAAGACGATATCTGATGTATTAGAAATGACAGTAGAAGAAGCATTGGAGTTTTTTGATAATATACCAAGAATAAAGAATAAATTAAAGACTATGTATGATGTTGGACTAGGATATATAAAATTAGGTCAGCCTTCAACTCAATTATCAGGAGGGGAAGCGCAAAGAATCAAACTGGCAACAGAATTAAGTAAAAGAAGCACAGGAAAGACATTATATATCTTAGATGAGCCAACTACTGGACTTCATATAGCTGATATACACAAATTAATAAAAGTATTAAACAAGTTAGTTGATACAGGAAATACAGTATTAGTAATTGAACATAATCTAGATGTTATAAAAACTGCTGATTATATAATAGATTTAGGTCCAGAAGGTGGAGATAAAGGTGGAACTATAGTAGCTCAAGGAACACCTGAGGAGATTTGCAGAGTAAAAGAGTCTTATACAGGGCAGTTTTTAAGAAAAATACTTGAAAGATAAAGGAAGGGTATTATGAAAGAGTTTTTACCTATTACGAAAGAAGATATGAAAAAAAGAGGTTGGACTGAGCTTGATTTCATATTAATTACAGGAGATGCATATGTAGACCATTCTTCATTTGGTAGTGCAATAATTAGTAGGCTGTTAGAAAGATATGGATATAAGGTTGGGATTATAGCTCAGCCCTCTTGGAAGAGTATTGATGACTTTAAGAAACTTGGAAAGCCTAGACTTGCGTTTTTGATAACAAGTGGAAATATAGATTCAATGGTTAATCACTATACAGTAGCAAAAAAGAGAAGAAAAAAAGACGTATATTCACCAGGTGGAAAAATTGGATTAAGACCTGATAGAGCTACAATAGTATATGCCAACAAAGCTAGAGAGGCATATAAAGATGTACCTATAATACTTGGAGGTATTGAGGCGAGTCTTAGACGATTAGCTCATTATGATTATTGGTCTGATAAGGTTAGACGTTCAATTTTATTGGATGCAAAAGCAGATTTATTAGTGTATGGAATGGGAGAAAGACAGATCATTGAAATAGCAGAGGCATTAGACAGTGGTATTCCTATTAATGAAATAACTTATATCAGAGGGACTGTTTACAAAACGAATGATTTAAGCAGGCCGTATAAACCTATTATCCTGCCTTCGTTTGAAGAAATAACTAAAAGTAAAGTAAAATTTGCAGAAAGCTTTAAAATACAATATCAAAATATGGACTATATAAATGGTAGAACATTGGTCGAACCTTATGAAAATATTTACATAGTACAAAATCCACCTGCAAAGTCGCTAGATCAGCTTGAATTAGATGATATCTATGATTTGCCTTATACTAGAACGTATCACCCTGTTTACGAAAAATATGGTGGTGTTCCTGCAATTGAAGAGATTAAGTTTAGCTTGACTAGCAGTAGAGGGTGCTTTGGCAATTGCAATTTTTGTGCACTTGCATTTCATCAAGGAAGAGTAGTTCAAGCTAGAAGTCATAAATCAATAGTTAAAGAAGCAGAAGAATTTGTTAAAGAACCTGATTTTAAAGGATATATACATGATGTAGGAGGACCAACAGCTAATTTTAGACATAGAGCTTGTAAAAAACAAATAAAACATGGAGTATGCAAAAATAAAGAGTGTTTATTTCCGACACCATGCAAAAATCTATATATTGACCATAGAGATTATCTAGAATTATTAAGAAAGTTGAGGGAAATAAAAGGTGTTAAGAAAGTTTTTATAAGGTCAGGTATAAGGTATGATTATTTAGTTTATGACAGAGATTTAGAGTTTTTCCATGAACTTTGCAAATATCATATAAGTGGGCAGTTAAGAGTTGCACCTGAACACATATCATCACGTGTACTATATATGATGGGCAAGCCTGATAAAAAAGTTTATTTTAAATTTGTTGATACTTTTAATAAAATAAATAAAAAGATTGGTAAAGAACAATTTATAGTACCATATTTTATATCTAGTCATCCAGGTTCGACATTAAAAGATGCAGTTGAATTAGCTGAATATCTAAATACTTTGGGATATATGCCTGAGCAGGTGCAAGATTTTTATCCGACTCCGGGAACTTTGTCTACTTGTATGTATTATACAGGAATTGATCCAAGAACTATGAAAAAGGTTTATGTTGCTAAATCTCCACATGAAAAGGCAATGCAGAGGGCATTGATGCAATTTAAGAGACCAGAGAATTATGATTTAGTCTATGAAGCACTTAAAAGGACTAATAGATTAGAATTAGTAGGCTACTCAAAAAAATGCTTGATTAAACCTAGAGAAAAAGATACCTTGAAAAATAGTGGATATAAAAATAAGAAACAAAATAAGAAGATTAGGAAGAAAAGAAAAAGATGATTAGACTGTAGACAAATAAAATATATATGAAAATAACGCTCATGCGAAAGAATTTAGAAAAAACTAAAGGTTCAAATTTTTAGAAAATCCTAACGCACCTAATCAAGACGTCCTGTCTTGTAGGATGCTGGTTTGACGTCCTGTCAAACCTACGGATTTTCTTGAAAATTTTCACCTAGTTTTTTTAACTAAATTCTTTCAAGCATTCGCTTATATTTTCATGTATTTTTTAAAAAATTAACTTTGTCAACAAGCTAAAGTTGATAATTATGTATAGTAAGAGGTATAAGTGGAAATAATCCCTGAAAACAGGTTATGGAGGTATTGTAATGAAATTGAGTAGGGGATTTATTTTCACTTTTATTTTTATATTCTTATTTTCTGTAACAGTTTTGGCTGATGGTGTTTATAAAAATATTAAAGTATACTTTGAAAATATAAGCATTAATGTAGATGGGAGTAAAATTGAAACTGATGTAGAACCTTTTATTTATAATGATAGAGTTTATGTTCCGATACGGTTTGTGGCTGAAAAATTAGATAAAGAGGTAGAGTGGAATAATGAAACAAAAACTGTTTTGATAAAAAGTTATAAAGACTTTCCTGAATGTAATTATTTAGAAGGAGAAAAGTTTGTCTATGGACTAATAACTTCAATTGACTATGAAAATAAACGAATAGTCATTGAGCAGCATTTCGATGATAACAGTATAGAAGTAACACCTTTATTAGAACTTGATGAAAATGTAGTTATTATTCTAAAGAGAAATGATAAAAAAATGAATATTGAATTTAAAGATTTAGTTGTCGGTGATGATGTAGGTTTAGTAATTAATAAATATGGAAAGATTAGAGGAATTATTATTACTATTTAAAAATACTGATACTAAAATGCCGAGGTTTATCCTCGGCATTTTCTATGTTATGTTAAAAATTAATTTACTACAAAAAATAGATAATCATGGAGGAAATTGTTATTAAATGGAGAAGCTATAAGGTAATGTAATGTCAAAAGGGGTCAGGCTTGAAAAATTTCTATTTACAGCTGACAAATATCTTTCAAATTAAAACAAATCAGAGGAGAAGATAATATGAGATTAACTGAATTAGAACAATATATAACAAATTTATTTGATACTAGAGATAACGAACATTTTTATAAAGAAAGCGGGGTTACTGTATTTTAATCACCTTCCATTAGATGATTGTGATTTTGGAACTAATAATTCTTTACTTGAAAAGCTTGGATTGCAAATTATAGAGAAGTCGCATGAAGAAGATGGCTTCTACTGTGGACGGATAGCAGAGTTTAAAGAAGAAATAACGTTAGAGGAATTAGTTAAAGAACTTGAAAACGTATTAGGAGAACCAGTAAAGGCATGGCGATTCAAAGCTGGAGGTATAAAAAGAGTTGGGTTGGTTTGTGGTGGAGGAGGATTAACATCAGATGTAAAGATAGCAGTAAGTAGAGCAAGATTGTGATGTTTATATAACTGGTGAAAAGAATTTATATACAATTGAGTATGCAAAGTTTGCAAGAATTAACTTAATAATTGGTAGCCATACTTTTACTGAAGTGTTTGGAGTTGAAAGTCTTGCAAAGAAAATAAAGGACAAGTTTGATGATGTAGATATTATTAGATTAAAAGAAGAGTATCTTGAAGTGTAATTTTGCTATTGTTGTAATTTCATTAATAGCAAGATTAGATTATAGATTTAAAATATTTCTTTTTATATGGTGTTAATTAGTATTTAATCAAAGGGGATTTTTTTATGAATAAATTGTTATCGAAATTATTAATTGGAATTGATTTTGATGGAGATATTCAAAAGGATTCGTATAATCTTCTCATTCATTATGGACAAGAAGAAGTAGCTAAACACTCTTTGAAGGTAGCGAATGAAGCTAAGAAAATAGCAAAAAAATTTGGAATAAATCAAGAATCAGCATTTATTGCTGGATGTTTGCACGATATTAGCAAAGTGTATTCAGACTCGGAAAAAATAGAAGTTGCAAAAGTCTTAGGTATTAAAGTATTAAATGAAGAGGAAGAGGTTCCCTCACTATTACATCAGAAACTTTCAAAAATTATGGCGGTTGAGATATTTAGAATCACAGATGAAGACATTTTGAGTGCAATAGAATGTCATACAACATTGAGAAATGAAGTGAAGGAAATGGATATGATTTTATTTGTAGCTGATAAATTACAATGGGATCTTAATCATAGTGAAGGTTTTAGAAAAAATGTAATTAAAGGTCTAGATATATCGTTAGGACAAGCAGCATTTGAATATGTAAATTATATGCTTAAAAACAAAGATAATATGAAAGTAGTTCATCCATGGATGTTAGATGCGTATAACTATTTAAAAGATAGATGTAAATGTTTTAGGCTCTAATTTTTTTTGATAACATGTGAAATATTTGGTTATTAAGAAAATAGCAGAAGAACTGGGAATAGTTTTTTGAAAGTAAAAATTTGCCTATGTTAAGGTTTACTTCAGTATTTTCTATGCAAAAATTAATTTACTATAAAAAAATAGATAATCGTGCAGGAAATTGTTACTAAATGGGAAAAAGTGTAATATGCTGCATTAAACAACAGTTTATATAAAAAGAAAAAATGAGATTAACTGGAATTGTGTCTAATGGGATTGTAATGCCCATATGACGTAAATATAAATTGAAAGGAGTTGGTTTGTGTGATGGTAGAAATTTTCTATAGTTATGGCAAAACTGACAGAGGAGGTATGATTAATTAATAAAATTATCATAATTCCTCTAATAATAAAATTTTAAATAATGGAGGAATGTAAAAATGGTAGATAACGAGACAAATATTTTATATAATGAAAACTTTCCACTGTCCAACAAATATGACCCTGAATGGATTTTTGATAATTCAATGGGGCCCAATGTTTTATGGTTAAGTGAATGGCTTTGTAGAAAAGTTAACTTAAAGACCAATATGAGAGTTCTTGACTTAGGAAGTGGAAGAGCAATTTCGAGCATATTTCTTGCCAAAGAATTTGGAGTAAAGGTATGGTCCTACGATCTTTGGGTTAAGCCTACAGAGAATTGGAAGAGGATTATAGAAAAAGGAGTTGGAGACATGGTGTTTCCAATTCATGGAGACGCAAGAAATATGCCATTTGCAGATGGTTTTTTCGATGCGATTATTTGTGTTGACTCATACATCTATTTTGGGACAGATGATTTGTATCTAAATTATCTGCAGAAATTTCTTTCTCCTGGAGGAATTATTGGAGTTGTTATTCCAGGGTTAATGAAAGATTTCGAGAATGGTGTTCCAGAGCATCTGAAAGATTTTTGGGGGCAAGATTGTTGGAGTTGGCATACAGTTGACTGGTGGAAAAAGTTATGGAGTAGGACTGGTTTAGTTGAAATTGAAGTTGCAGATACAATGCCAGATGGATGTGAAGTTTATACTCAATGGAAAGAAGCTCAGGACATAGTAGGTAAAAATCCTTGGCCTCAAGATACGGCTATTTTAAAAAAAGATGCAGGTGAATATGTGGGTTTCATTAGACTTGTTGCGAAGAAACTTTAGAAAATATTAGGTGAAGTGTGGTGTAGGGCATTGACATTTATGTCATGCCCACACAACTTCAGCTTATGATAGTTTTTATTTAATGTTTATCCCTCTTGGACTTAGGTCAATATTTTGGACACAAAAAGTTTAACATTTAAGAAGCATGCTTTAAATAATTCTCAAACTGTTCTGGTGTCATATAGTTTATACTGCCATGTATCCTTTTTCTGTTTTACCAGGATTCAATATATTCAAAGATAGCAAGCCTAGCTTCATTGTAATCTCTATATTTTTTATGGTTTATTTCTTCTTTCTTTAAAATAGATAAGTGATTTATCATCTATTTTTTCGCGAATATGGTTAAAGCCTTTTTTAATATTTCTATTTCTTCTTTTAATCTAGTATTTTCTTTTTTCAATTTGATAATGTTTTTGTGGGTAACAGTTTCATTATCATCAATTTATATTTCTGTATTATCTTTAATCCAGTATAGATAGTAGTTCGGGGGATACCATATTCGTGGCTTAAATCAGTTATAGTACTACCTGACTTTTATAATTCAAGTATTGTTTGTTTAAATTCTTCATTATATCTTTTACTCATATGGGCACATCCTTTCACTTAACTTAATTCTATATTGTTAAACTAAATGTGTCCATGATTTTATACTAACATCAAAAATCTTTAAGTACACAGTAAGGACCATATTCTATTCAATTGTATTTAAATGAGGTGTAAAAATGAATAAAAAATGGTTTTATTTGTTATGCATTGTTATAATCATATCTTTTATATTGTACCAACAATTTTTAAGGAAGACTAATTTGAAAGAACCTCCACAAATAATTGTAAAATCAAGCTTTGATGATATCAAAGCGGTATTAGGAACTTATTCATGGGAATATAAAACTTTATTAGGTGGTAAAACAGGTTTTTGTGCTGATTCACCAGCACCACCAGAACTTGTGAAAGATAAAGAACCTTTAGTAGTTGAAGCTAGAACAGAGTTAGAAATTGTTACATATTATAAGCCTGAGGAATTAACTGTGAGATTATGGGAAGATAGTAAAACCATAACTCAAAAGATTAGAGAAAATAAAATAGTAGTCCCGAAAGAAAAAGGTAGATATATTTATGAAGTATTAGCAAAATGGAAACAAGGTAAAGCTAATTATGCATTTTTAATAGAGGTTAAATAGTAGGCAATGGAAGACGTCCTCTAACATGAGCTTGTCGACATTGAAGCTATCAAATAAGGGAAAGTCATTAATGTCAGCAAACTCAGGAACGTTATATGCCATCACTATGAAAGTTTTTTAGATTAGTAACTCAAAGTACATATGCATAATCAGATGAATAACCATATTTGTTTACTATTAAAAAAAGGGGGAATTGTTATGGAAAAAGTTATTGGAGCATGTGGATGCATTTGTAGTGATTGCAGAATTTATGAAAAGAATTGCAAAGGATGTCATGCTATAAAGGGCAAGCCATGTTGGTTACATGAAGTAGGACTTGATGTTTGTGATTTTTATAAATGCTGTGTATTTGATAAAAAGCTAGAGCATTGTGGAGAATGTATAGAAATTCCATGTAACAAGTTTTGGAAGAATAAAAATCCTGCATGGACAGAAGAACAACACAAAAAAATTGTTGAAAAGAGGGTTGTTTTACTTAAAGGATTAGCTCAGAATAAATTTTGATTTTAGAAGTCAAAGTAATTGCTGTCATTAAATAGAAAAACTAAATAATTTTGTAGATAATAAAGGAACATATGGATAGTTGTTTTTTAAATATTATTATGTGAATGTGAAAGTAAATTTAGTGCTGAACGGGACAGCAGATAACACAGCATTCCTGCAGCTTTGCCATGGTGAATGCGAAAAGGTGCTGCTGGAATGCTCAAAACGTTAAGTGAAAAACCGCTACAATATGAAAGGGGATATTGAATTGAATAATTTAGGAAAGTTTTTAGTTAATGCAAAAAGAAATACATATGCTGCTCAAAAAGGTAAAGTTCTATCTTCTCGAAAATTTTCTAAAGATCTTGCTTTTGAAGAAAATGATTACTATTATTTAGATAGCTATTTTGGTGAAAAAGATTTTTCAGGAGAAGAAATAGTATACTTTAAACAAATACCTATATGGAGTATGAATTATTACGGCAAAATGATTAAAGAGAATATACCAGAAGGTTTTATATAAACATTAAGAGAGGCACTTCAAAAAGTGTCGGAAGAAAAACCTTTTCGTGGTCCAGAAGAATGTATCAGAGGCAAGTATAAATATAGGTGCTCAAATGAAGGAAATATTGTTTTCTTTAAAGGAACGGAAAGTATTTTTTATGAGAATGAAGAAGTATATAGATCATATTTTCATGGAGGTTATATAAAATAATGTGGAGGTTCTTCGGCTAACAGCGAGTACGCCTTCGCTCCAATTACTCAGGAATACCCTCGCAACTTCGAACGTTATATAACATCTTCTTTATGGTAAATAAAGATTGAAAGGAGTTATCTATGAGCTATATTAATTATGAAGGTTATGGTATATATTATGAAGTGATTGGTGAAGGTGAACCATTATTAATGATTCATGGAAATACTGCTTCATCTAAAATGTTAAAGGAAGAAGCGAAGTATTACTCAAATTATTATAAAATAATTCTAGTTGATATGATTGGTCATGGTAAATCCAAAAGATTAGAAGTTTTTCCTAAAGATTATTGGATTGAGAATACTAAAGTAATATTTGAGTTATGTAATAAGTTAAAGTTAAATAAGATAAATATTTTAGGTACTAGTGGAGGAGCTATTTTAGCGCTTAATTTTGCAATTAATAAATCTGAAATTGTTAATAAAGTTATTGCGGACAGTTTTATTGGTGAGAAGCTAACAATACAAGAAGCCAAAAAAATAAAAGAAGAAAGACAAATTGCAAAAAAGAATGGTGGGGATAAATTTTGGTATTATATGCATGGAGAAGATTGGGAAAAGGTAGTAGATGCAGATAGTGAAATGTTAATTAATTATGCTAGAGAATATGGAAATAATTTTAAAAATAATTTATATAAAATTACTTGTCCTGTTCTTATTACAGGGAGTTTAAATGATAATTTAGTAAAAAACATTGATAAAAGATTAACTGGTGTTGCAAAACAAATAAAATCATCGTTGACAATATTTACATCTGAAGGAGAACATCCATTAATGTTGAGTAAAAATGAGTTTTACAGAAATATAACCATTAAGTTTTTAAAGGGAGATTTATGATTCTGAGGACGTCATATAACACAGTGTTCCCGTGATGTCTGAGAACGGTTACCCTTGACTAATAGCGAAACATTTATAGATGAAATAGCTCTAGATACGTTTATAGGCAAAGGATGTTTACTAGATGTTCGGAATGAAAATGTAATTACATATAAAGAAGAATATTCAGATATGGTATCTGAAAATGATATTGTTTTACTTTATACAAATCATAGTGATAAATACGGAACAGAAGAGTATTTTACAAACTATCCTATCGTAGATAAAGAATTACCAGACTTTTTTATCGAAAAAAAGATAAAAATGTTAGGAATAGATTTACCATCGCCTGACAAATATCCATTTAAAATACACAAAATGCTCTTTAATTATAATATACTTATAGTAGAAAACATGACAAATTTATCAGAATTATTACCAATAAAAAGTTTTGAAATAATAGCATTTCCTTTAAAATAAGAGCTGAAGCATCTATAGTAAGAGTTGTAGCAAAAATTTAGCATATCGCTTGAGAATGGGTGGCAACAGCACATAACAATGTATTCTTGCAAGAGTGCTAAAGATTTTTTTGTGGTTAAGCTAACACACCACATTTTTTCGTCGGTTGCAAACACCGCCAAGAGATATTCCCTTTGGAGCTAGTTCAGAGAAGTTGGAAACAGGAATTGTTAGTTGCAATTCCTAAATAATTTTAAGTTTTATCACAATAGTAAGAAAATGTGAAATGAAAATATAATAAATGAAGTGGGAATTGTTAAGAGTATAGAAATCTGCATAAAAGAGGAGTAGAGTAGAAATGGAATTACTTGAAAGATGTATATTTAACTTGAAAAAGAATTATTTAAAACAGAAACACGACTATCGGCAGAAAAAATGAATGAATTACTTTCGAATGATTTTATCGAATTTTGTAGTTCAGGGAACGTATATTATTATAATAAAGGTGATGTCTTAAATAAAAACAATAATCTTTTTGGAATAAACTGGGAAATAAAAACATTTTACAATAAAATTATTGTCAGATGATATTGTGTTGGCAATTTATTGATCTAAGGCCAGTACATGGCACGAATTGTTTAAAGACACTTTATGGGGGAAAGGAGTAGTAGACGTGAGAAAAGAAGAGGAAGTTATCAGTCAAATTTTAAACTTTGCTAATCAAGAAGAAAGAGTTAGAGTTGTAATGATTAATGGTTCAAGAATTAATCCAAATGCTCCCAAAGATATTATGCAGGATTATGACATCGTATTTTTTATAACAAATATAGAAGATATAAGTTTTAAAACTAATCCGGCATGGATTAAAAGGTTTGGAGATATTGTTATCTTGCAACAGAATGATTTCAATGATAGCTCATATATTTTTTTAATGCAATTTAAAGATGGTGTAAGAATAGATTTAAGATTTTGTGATATTTCCAAAATAAAAGAAGTAATTAAAGAAGATACATTAAGTAAAATATTATTGGATAAAGATAATATGGCACCAAAATTAAGTTCACCAAATGAGAGTATACACTATGTAAAGAAGCCGACTAAAAATGAGTTTGAGAGAGTACTTAATGAATTTTGGTGGATTCAAACATATATAGCAAAAGGGATATGGAGAGATGAATTACCATATGCTAAATATATGTTTGATGTTATTTTAATAGACTGCATAAAAAAAGTTTTATCATGGGAAATAGGATTAAGATATAATTGGAAAGTTAATGTTGGAAAGTGTGGAAAGTGGTTTAAACGTTTATTATCTGAAAAACGCTATAATGATTTTATAAATCTATATCCAACTGTAGACTATGATGATATGTGGGAAAAACTTTTCAGAGCAGGTATTTTAATACGGAACATTGGTAAAGTATTAGCTGAAAAGTTTGAGTATACATATCCCATGCAAGACGATATAAATGTTACAGAATATATTAATAAAATTAAACATTTGCCTACTGATGCTACTGATTTTTAATAGAGTATAGTTTTGGAGTAATTAAATTACCTCAAGGGGCTGATGTTTGTGTCAGCCTCTGAATTTAGGGGAGTTTGATATAATCTAACAAGGTAGGTGGAGTAAATGAGTGATAGCTTGGAGAAAGTAACCGCGTTTATTACAAGAGAACGGAAAGGAGAAATTGATTTATTACTTTTCAAACATCCAAATGTTGGCATTCAAATACTTGCTGGAACTGTAGAATCTGAAGAAAATCATTTAGATGCAGTAACTAGAGAGACAGCAGAAGAAGCTGGATTACCTGTTATTGTTTATTCTCAAGATGAATGGATTGATTATGTTGTTAATGATTTAGAGTACACTTTCAAGTGATTATTTGGTTAGATTTCTGTTTCTAATAAGAAGAATTATATAAAAAATTATGATAATATATAACAGGAGATTTAAAGAACAAAATCTTCAATTCAAATAAAAAACATATTATAGAATTCTTAAATAAATAGGAGGATGAAATTCAGCTATGTATAGACTATTAGCATTGGACATGGATGGGACTTTGTTAAATAAAGAGCATAAGATATCAAGAGAAAATTTTGAAGCAATACAAGAAGCTTTACGTATGGATATTAAAATTGTATTAGCGTCTGGACGAATATTTGGTGGAATGCTTCCTTATTTAGAACAATTAAATATAATAGATGATGAAAATTATTCAGTATCATGTGCAGGAGGCTTGGTATTAAACAATACTATGAGCAAAGTCATTCAGAGTAATGGATTAAATATCGAAGACCTAAAATATATTTATGGTTTAACCAAAGAACTAAACTTGAGTTTAAATGTATATACAAGAGATAGTATATTAGTTTTTCAAGATGACATTTTTAGTAGATTTGAGTCTATAGCCAACAATGTACCTTTAAAACTAGTAGATTTCAATTCATTAAGCGATGATATTGAGATATATAAAATAACAATTATAAACGATAGTATTGATGCTGTAATGAAAATGAAAAAGTTTTTTAAAAAATTGCATACAAGTGATATTATACAAGACAAGCGTTACAAAGGGATTAAAAGATTGGAAGATGATATTTTAGATAAGATTTCAACAAAGCTTTCAGATAAATATACAGTAGTAAAGCCATTTCAGTTTACTCTAGAAGTTATTAATAAAAGTTGTAATAAGTGGACAGGAATTAAGAAAATAGCAGAAGAATTAGGAATACAAAACGAGGAAATAATTTGTATAGGAGATTCAGAAAATGATGAGCATATGATTAGAAATGCAGGGTTAGGAGTAGCGATGGCGAATGGTTTTTCTAAAGTAAAAGAAATTGCTGATTATGTAACATATACAAATGATCAACATGGAGTAGCCCATGTTATAAATAAATTTATCTTGGGAAAAGAGATTGCTTATGCCGAAGGTTAACTTCGGCTTTTTCTATGCAAAAAATTAATTTATACAAAAATAGATAATCATGGAGGAAATTGCTATTAAATGTAGAAAATATAGTAAACTATATTAACTATTTTGTCTTTAGATATTTTTATGAAAATAAGATGAGAGACTGGTATTTTATTGTATTTAGAAATAATATTATTTAAAACACCGATTGGAGGAATAGAAGTGAGAGAAATTATATTTATGCTTTTTATTGTTATATTATGTTTAATATTAAGTTATTTACTAGGGTTAAGTATGGTAATGCTTGTATTATCAGCAGTTTTATTTATTATGGCGGTTTTATTTTCTTATAATAAGCAATATTATAGTAAATATATTATGCTTATAACTCCTAAACGTAGTAAAATTATGAGTGAAAAAGATGAGGTGTTTAAGGAAAAATATAGAAAAGCTAATATAGTAAGTTTTTATATTCTAGCAATTTTAATGTTCATAAACGGGATAATTAGAGTAAATGATAAATTATCTTATAAATCATTATTGACAACAAAAGACTTTACAATTATTGGTGGAATAGCATTAAGTATTGGAATTATAATTTATTTTGTTGATTATTATTTTTTGAAAAAAAGCAGAGATCATGAGGAATATATGATTAAGTCTGTTATATTAGGGTTACTTATAGTAGTAATATTGTTTATTATTATGACACTTTTTTTATAGAGTTAATAAAAATAATCAAAACTATCAGAAATTTAAATGAATATGGGGGTGAATTTGATTAAAAAGAAGAAATGTTTAGTTGGTTTAATTGCTTTTACATTTTTAATTATTTTTTATAAAATTCCAATGCAAGTAGATAAAACTTATCAAGGGTATCTCTATATTCAAGATAAAGACGAACAAGGAGAAGTTATTAATATAAGGTTGGAAGGGAAA
Source organism: Caloranaerobacter sp. TR13 (assembly GCF_001316435.1). Classification (NCBI taxonomy): domain Bacteria; kingdom Bacillati; phylum Bacillota; class Tissierellia; order Tissierellales; family Thermohalobacteraceae; genus Caloranaerobacter; species Caloranaerobacter sp. TR13. The sequence goes on along the minus strand of NZ_JXLL01000009.1, from coordinate 38,450 downwards.
TTAACTAGAAATATATTAACACCAAATGTCTTTGAAGGTGTTTTAATGATTAATAATAAACAATTAAGTGTTCATTCTTTAAAGGCTGGAAATTTAAAAGTAGCTTTAAAAATGAAATTTAAAATGAATTATTATACATTAATATCCAGAGATGAGTATGGAAATACAGTATTATGGGTTGATGTTTCTAAAGATTTTAATTTAATTTCTGGTAGTGGAGATTTTCACAAGATAGAAGATAGGTTTAGTAAGGAGTTACATTATAGTTTTGAAGCACCTGCTTTAAATAAAGAAGAAGCAAGAGAAGTAAATAAAAAGGCATATGATTAAAAACTGATTACTAATAAATCTAAATAGATTAAACTTGATATATTTAGGGATTATTTGTAGGGAGGCTATTGGCTTGAGAAATTTTTATATGTTTCATAAAAAGTCATATAGATTGATATTTGTTGTGATGTTGCTATTTCTTTTTATAGCAGGATGTGCTAAAGAAAACCAAGTAATAAATAAGAAGAATGAACCAAGTGGGCAAGATACATCTACTATAGATAGAAAGAATAGTACAGAAGAGGAAGTGTTAGAAATATTAAATAGTACTCGTGAAAACATAGAGATTAAACTTACAGAGCGAAAGGATATATATGCAATCACTTGGTCTTATGACGGACAACAAGTTGCTTTCGTTCGAGGAGATACTGAAAGTTGGTATGGGCAGATGTATATTTGGACAGTTGGTGAGAAAAAGCCTGTAAGCATAGGAGAAAAGGAAAATAGGATTTGTGAATTTATATGGGCACCAAATAGTAAATATGTTTTTGTTGATACAGGTACTTCTTGTGAAAGATGGGGATTTATTGTTTCAATAGAGGATTTTAAAATAATTGATGGAATTACATATGTAGGGATGCCACGATGGTCTTATGATTCTAAATTGATAGCTTTAGGAACTATAAGTGATATACAGCCTGTTACTCCAACTGAGTTATCAGGTACTGTTGATTTAACTATATATAATGTTGAAACCCGAGAAAAAAGGATAATTGCAAAAGCAACAAGTGATTTTTGGTATACACCAAGACAATGGGATAAAAATGGAATTTTGACATACGAAAAGATATATTTTCTTAATCATGAAGAAAAAGAACAATTAACTTATCACTATAATTCTAAATGACAAAATGTCAGCCAAGAGTATTAAAGACAATAGAGGGGATTAAACAATGGATTTTAAGAATGAAAAGTCGAAAATTTATAAAATTGGTGGTACATTTTTAAGATTGGGAGTAATCATTTCAAGTGTAATAGTGATTTTAAATAAAGACATTGATACTAAATTTAGACTGTCGGTAATAATGCAGATATTTTTTATTTTGTTTATGGTGTTGTTAGGTACACAGGAGTTAATGGCTCGAAGGAATAAAATAGGATATGTATATTACTTTATTGCAGGATTAATTTTTTGGATTTTTATTAATATAATTTTGATTTAAGATATTTTATAAATTATTGAAATTTAATGTATATTGGATAATGCATTACAGCATTTAATATTTATTTTAGTAAGCAAATTAAATAATGAGAGGTTACAAAGGGGGAATAGTTATGAATGGTAAAAAAATATTTGGAATTTTATTAGTTGTTATTGGTGTTTTTTTATTACTAGGTGAAACTGGAATAATTGACATAACTATTAGAGATATTATTTCAGGTTATTGGCCGCTAATATTAGTTATAATTGGTTTGTATAAATTATTTACAAATTCTATTTCGAAAATAACAGGGATTATATTAATAATCATAGGAATATTATTACAATTAAAGGTCTCTGAATATTTCAACATATTTGAGTATGACTTATTCTGGCCTATAGTTATTATTTTGCTAGGTATCTGGATTTTATTATCTACAAAGAGAGATAGATGGAAAGTAAGTTCTAAAGATGTCTTAAGTGCATTTGCTTTGTTTTCAGGTTTTAATATTAAAAATTCCTCTCAAAGTTTTAAAGGTGGAAATATTACATCAATATTTGGTGGGGTAGATGTTGATTTAAGAGAGGCGAGTATACTTAAAGAACAAGAAGCAAGAATTGATATTTTAATAGCTTTTGGAGGAGCAGAAATCTTTGTACCTCAAGGATGGAATGTAGTTATAAAAGGAGTTCCTGTTTTTGGTGGTTGGGATAATAAAACAGTAAATGATAACTTTGATACAAATAGTCCTACCCTTATAATAAATAGTTTTGTGATGTTTGGGGGTTTTGAGGTCAAAAATTAGTTTATAGTAGTAAAAGGTTATTTTTATGAATGTACAAATAAGATGCAAATTATAAGCTAAGGAGGTTAAGAATGGAGATACATAAAGAAAATTGTCCATGTCCTAAGAAAAAGTGTGAACGTTTCGGTAAATGTGAAGAATGTCGAGAATTTCATAAAAAGAAGAATCGATTACCTTATTGTGAAAGACCTAAGAGAGGTTTTTTGAAATTATTCAGAAAGAGCTAAAAATAGGGAGTGGTATCATGAAGGAATACATACTATCTAATGGTAAGAAAGTGATTATAAGAAAAGCAAAGAAAGAAGATGCTGAAGAGTTAATAAAGTTTATTAATGTTATTTCATATGAATCAGATTTCCTTACTTTCGAACCAGGTGAATTAAAATTAACGAAAGAACTAGAGGAGTCAATAATTGAGGAGTATTATAATTCTGATAATAAATTATATTTAGTTGCTGAAATAGAAGGTGAAATAATAGGAAGTTTAAGTTTCAAAGGTGGTAGTAGACAGAGGTTAAAACATACTGGCGAATTTGGTATAAGTGTAAAAAAAGAATATTGGAATATGGGAATAGCATCACAGTTAATTAAAGAGTTAATTGAATGGGCAAAAGCAAGTAAAATTATTAAAAAAATAAATTTAAAAGTAAGGGAAGATAATGAGCGTGCAATAAATTTATATAGAAAATTTGGATTTATTGAAGAAGGGAAAGTATCAAAAGAATTTTATGTAAATGGGAAGTATTACAGTACGATCTTAATGGGGTTAGAAATTTGATTATAGAATTTAACATAAAGTTGTAGTAATTGTTAGTATGTATTATTTTAAAATATTGTATGGTGGGATTTGAAACGAATATATAAAAACAAATATTTTAACAGTAATTGAAGAAGGAGTAGGAAAAAATGATATTTGCTATAGTTTTTGATATAATTTTAATAATATTTTTACTAATATACTATTTGAAAAGCAAAAGAACAAAAAAAGGAGAGATTCAATTTATTGAACCATTTGATATCTATAAAAGATCATTATTGTTTGTTGGACTTATTCTTGGACTTATTTTTGTTTTGATTATCTCTTCTTTGGATTTTATAGCAGAATATTTAGAAAAGAGTATTTTAGTGGTTTTGGTTTATATTTTTGTTATTACTTTATTATGTTTATTATGGATAGATTCATTTTTTTGTAGGAGATTAATAGTAACATCTGAAGGAATAGGTTATTTAGATTTGTTTAAAAATATAACCTTTTTTACTCCTTGGCAGAAAATAGAAAATTTTAAAATAGAAGGATCAAAACTGACATTATATGTGTTAGGATTAAGAAAGAAAAAAATATATTATTTTGATGTTTCAGAGGAAGAGAAAAAAGAGTTAGAAAATATTATATTGAAGAATATTAAAAGTTCAACTGACTATAGAGAAGGAATGAGGTGAATTTATTATGACTTTAATAGTTATAATAACATTGTTGTTTATATATAGAAAGTATAAAGAGGAAGATGAAGGAGTACCAGTTAAAGGCTATGCTTTTTGATTTTTTGGTTGTAATAGAAATAGTGAAAGTAATTATAAAGGATTTGATAATAGAGTTTATATTTTTGAATAAATAATAAAAAGTATAGCTAAGTAATTGATTAGGGGGGATATGCTTGAAAAAGAAGAAATATACAGGGATACTTATATTGATAGCTTTAGAGTTGATTACTTATTTCTGGAATGGTGGAGTGAAAGATTTAGAATCATTTTTTATGATATGGGCATTTATTTCGGGTGCATTTCTTGGCTATGTTTTCTTTGGAAGACCTAATACTGATTTGTCTAAAGGTGCTTTAATGAGTACTTTTATAGAAAAAATGGGACAATCAACGGGAAGTGTATCTGGAAATGTAAAGAGGAAGTTATATGATAATACTTTATATATAGTTTTCGGATTATTCTTTTTATTAAATTTAGCAGGACTTATAATTATGACTTTGATGAAATTATAACAAAACCTTCGATTTAAATAAACTGAGGAAGATTTTGTTGAAATCTATAAATGGAAATTATATTTTAAATAATCCACAATTTAACAAGGTATATAATTTCCTATGGATTATAAAAGATTCAATCACTATTTAGTTACTATACCTAAAATTATTCTAGGAGAGAGGATAGAATAACTGTATATTATTATGTTTGAAAGGATGAGAGTAGTGCTTGAAGTAAAGTTTTATGATTGCGATAAATTTGAAGAAAATAAACTTATTTTTGCAGTTGTAATGGCTAGATATAATGACAAATGGATTGTAGTAAGACATAAAGAAAGAAATACTTGGGAAATACCTGGTGGACATATCGAACCCTCAGAAAGTGTACAAGCTGCAGCATCAAGAGAGCTTTTTGAAGAAACAGGAGCAATAGATTTTACAATTTATCCAGTCAATGTATATTCGGTAAATAATGGAGAGCAAGAGACGTATGGACAACTATTTTATGCAGAAGTTAGGGAACTTGGAGAGTTACCACAAACAGAAATAGCAGAAATAAAATTAGTAGATGAATTGCCAGAGAATTTAACCTATCCATTGATACAACCAATTTTAGCAAAAAAAGTACAGGAGTATATAGAAAAGATAAAAGTAAATAAATTGAAAAATAACGCTCATGTGCAAATCTTTAGAGAAAACTAAGATTCATAATTTTGAAAAATCCTAACGCACCTAATCAAGACGTCCTATCTTGTAGGATGCTGGCTTAGCGTCCTGCTAAGCCTACGGATTTTTCTGAAATTCTTCATCAAGTTTTCTTTGCTAAAGCTTTGCAATTATTCGCTTTTATTTTTCAATTATTATAAATCTATTTTGTTTATAGCTTAAATGCTGAGGAATAACCTCAGCATTTTAAGTGAATTTCTTCATTTCTATTTTATTCTGTTTTAAAATTCCAGAGACTTGTCGTGCAAGTTCACTATCAGATTTAAAAGTTAACTTACCTTGCTCAAGTATTAAGTAAAGGTCTATATAATCTGGGAAAATAAAATAGTTTTCAATGTCATTATAGCTATAATATCCAGAATCATTGTGTACCTGAGTTCCGTAAACAATTGGCAAACCTATTCTTATATCAAACCCTGTTATTAAAATTCCATTTCTAAGAAAATAAATTTTGATTGTTTTATTAGATAGCCTTAGTAAGACTTCTATAAGTACTAAAGTTATTACAAATAAAACAACTCTTATTATAATCATTTTAGCAGATATTGGGTTTCTGAATATTGGTACAAAGTATATTAATGCTACCAAGAGATAATACCAAAGTCTTTCATTTAAATTAAACTTGTCTATGTTAACAGATAATAGGACTGCGCTGTTTTTTAATATTCTTTTATTGTATGCATATCTTAGCAAACCTTGGAAAGAACCGAAAAACAGTAACGCTATAGTAAGCAAAATTGGGAACACAATATTATTTACTACGTTTCCACTTAAATTAGAGATGTAAGGCATAATTATTCTGGAGACGATTGATATGAACATTATAGTCGAAAAGAAAGCCATTATGAAATTTGTAGTTTTTTTTGTATTTGACATAAAAATTTCCTCCTTTGTACATTCTCAGATGTAGCTGTAAATTCCACTGTATTAATTATATACAAATTTCAAAATAACCGCAATTGTGGTATATTATAAATAATTAATGTATAGATTGTGGAAGGTGATTTGGTTTGTTTAGTATAGATGAAGAATTGAAAAAACTTCCAGATAAACCTGGTGTATACTTAATGAAGAATGAAAATGGACAGATTATATATGTTGGGAAGGCTGTTAATCTTAAAAAGAGAGTTAGACAATACTTTCAAGCTTCAAGTTCTAAGACACCAAAAGTTAAGGCAATGGTAAAAAGTATTGCTGAATTTGAATATATAATAACTGATAATGAATTAGAGGCTCTTATTTTAGAGTGTAATCTTATAAAAAAGCATAAGCCTAAATATAATATACTTTTAAGGGATGATAAACAATATCCTTATATAAAAGTTACAACTAATGAGAAATTTCCTAGAGTTATTAAGGTTAGAAAAATAGAAAAAGATAAGGCTAAGTATTTTGGACCATATACTAGTACATCTGCTGTAAATGATACGCTTGAAATTATTAGAAATATATATCCCTTAAGAAGTTGTAGGAAGAATTTAGATAATATTAAAAAGAAAGAGAGGCCCTGTTTAAATTATTTTATAGGTAGGTGTTTAGGTCCTTGTCAAGGTAATGTAAATGAAAAGGAATATAAGGAAATGATAGAGGAAGTTTTATTATTTCTTGGGGGCAAAGAAGATAAGCTAATACGTTTGATAGAAGAAAAAATGAAAAATGCCGCTAAACAGCTAGATTTTGAGAATGCGGCAAAATATAGAGATCAATTAAATTCGATAAAGCATATACTAGAGAAGCAGAAGATAGTTTCACCTACTTTGATTGACCAAGATATTATAGGAATGGCTAGAGGAATAGAAGATGTGTGCATACAAATATTTTTTATACGTGGAGGGAAATTGGTCGGCAGAGAACATTTTATTTTAACAGATACATCTGAAATGGTACGAGGTGAAGTATTGAGTTCTTTTGTAAAACAATTTTATATGAATTCATCTTTTGTTCCTAAAGAGATTTTAATAGAAGAAGAGATACAAGATAAAGAGTTAATAAGCAGATGGCTAAGTCAAAAAAAAGGCTCTAAAGTTCAAATAAAGGTACCGGTTAGAGGCGAAAAAAACCTACTTATGGAAATGGTAAGAAAAAATGCTATGGAAACATTAGAGAACCATAGTGAAAGAATCAAAAGAAAAATTCAGCTAGACAGAGCTGCTCTTGATGAATTAGCTAATTTATTAGAATTAGAAAGAATACCAAAAAGAATTGAAGCTTTTGATATTTCTAATATTCAAGGTGTAGAATCGGTTGGTTCGATGGTAGTTTTTCAAGAAGGTCAGCCTAGAAAAAGTGATTATAGAAGATTTAAAATAAAGTCAGTATCAGGACCTAATGATTATGGAAGTATGGAAGAGATAATATATAGAAGATTTGAAAGAGGAATAAATGAAAGAGAATTTATAAAAGATAATAAAGTAGATTTAGGAGGCTTTTCTATATTTCCTGATTTAATAATGGTTGATGGAGGAAAAGGTCAGGTTAATGCAGCAAAAAAAGCTATCCAGCAATTCAATTTAAATATTCCGGTATGTGGTCTAGTTAAAGATGATTTTCATAGAACTAGAGGAATAATATATGAAAATAAAGAGATGAACATACCAAAAGATTCTAATTGTTTTAAGTTAATTACGAGAATACAAGATGAAGCTCACAGATTTGCAATTAGTTATCACAGAAGCTTAAGAAATAAAAAGTTTTTTAAATCGCAGTTAGATTCTATAAAGGGTATTGGTGAAAAAAGAAAAAAAGCTTTGCTTAAGTCGTTTGGTTCGATAGAAAAAATAAAAAATGCTTCTATAGAAGAGTTAAAATCAGTAGGGGGAATGAATATAAAGGTAGCCGAAGCAGTATATAATTATTTTAGAAAGTTTAAAGAATAATATTTTTTACATTATTTACTTAACGGTTGTTAAAGTATATAATATGTACTAAAAAGGGGGTGCTTTTTAGTGAAGAAATTGTTTTTATCTTCAACTGACAAGAAGTTAGCAGGGGTTTGTGGAGGAATAGCAGAGTACTTTGAGATAGATTCAACAATGGTTAGATTAATATGGGTTTTATTGACTATATTTAGTATGGGAATTGGTGGAATTATAGCTTATATCATAGCTGCATTAATTATACCTTCAAAAGATTTTTAGTTTAATTATAATTATATTTTTTAAGTCTGATGGGATATTATTTGACCCACATGGCCAAAATCAACTTATATTTATATAGGAGGTTATCATGAAGTCTATACCTATAGATAATCTAATAAATGATATGAATTTAGAAGTGATTTACAAGCCTGAAAATCCTGATATAGAAATTACTAAAAGTGACTTAAATAGACCAGGACTTCAACTTACAGGTTTTTATAATCATTTTGCGTACGAAAGAATTCAGTTAATTGGAAATGTTGAATGGAGTTACTTAACTTCATTAGATAAAAAAACGAGAGATGAAAGATTTAAAAGATTATTAGAATATCCAATACCAGCTATAATATTTACTAGAAACTTAGAAGTTTTTCCTGAAATGATAAAATGGGCGAAGGAATTCGGTAGAACTATTTTAAGAACGAAACTGACAACTACAAAGTTTATAAGTAAACTTATAAACTATTTGGATGATATGTTAGCACCTCAAATAACTATACATGGTGTATTAGTAGAAGTATATGGCATAGGTATATTAATTACAGGGGAAAGTGGTGTTGGTAAGAGTGAAACAGCACTAGAGCTTATTAAGAGAGGGCATAGGCTTGTTGCTGATGATGCTGTTGAAATAAGAAGAGTAGAAGAAAATATTTTAAGAGGTAAGGCACCTGAATTGATTAAACATTTTCTAGAAATAAGAGGTATTGGAATATTAGATATTAAGAGGTTATATGGTGTAGGAGCTATAAGAAATTCCAAAGTTATTGATTTGGTAGTCAAATTGGAATACTGGGACGATAAAAAGGCGTATGACAGAGTAGGTTTAGATGAAGACTATGCAGTTATATTAGATACAAAAGTACCTAAAATAACTATTCCAGTTAGACCAGGTAGAAATTTAGCTATGATTGTTGAAGTAGCAGCTAGAAATCATAGACAGAAAAGAATGGGATATAATGCAGCTGAAGAATTAGATAAGAGGATCTTATCTCTTCATGAACATGATAAAAATTAATTAATAAAATTCATCATAAGCAAATGAAGAGAGGATGTGGTTAAATTGAAGCTTCTTATGGATACTCATTGTCACACTGTTGCAAGTGGCCATGCTTATAGTACAGTTATGGAAATAGCTAGAGAAGCTAATAATAAAGGACTAAGATTAGTAGGAATAACTGATCATGGGCCCAATATGCCTGGAGGGCCTCATTTATTCCATATAGGTAATCAAAGAGTTATACCTGAAAAAATATATGGAGTGGAAATTCTTAAAGGTGTTGAAGCTAATATTATAGATTTTGATGGAAATCTAGATGTTCCTGAGGAATATTTAATCAAATTAGATTTAGTTCTAGCTGGACTACATGAACCGTGCATTGAACCTGGTAATGTTAATCAAAATACAAATGCAATAATAAAAGCTATGGAAAATAAATATGTAGATATAATTGTCCATCCAGGTAATCCAGTTTTTCCACTTGATTATGAGAAAATGGTTTTAAAAGCAAGAGAAACTGGAAAACTTATAGAAATAAATAACAGTTCATTTGGTCCAAGCAGAAGTGGAAGTAGAGATAACTGCATTAAAATAGCAAAGTTGTGTAAGGAGTATGGTGTAAAAGTTATAGTTGGTAGCGATTCACATATTGCTTTTGATGTAGGAAGATTTGAAAAAGTAATTGAATTATTTGAAATAATTGATATGCCTGAAGAATTGATTATAAATACTTCTGTAGAAAAATTCAAGAACTTTCTTAAAGCAAAAGGCAAGAAAAGATTTATGGAAAGCTATATCAAACCAGAAATGTAGAGGGGGAAATATGATGTATATAGGAATAGATATTGGTGGAACTGCAATAAAAGCTGGTATTGTAGACAAAAATGGTGATATAGTATATAAGAAACAAATAGATACCAAAGCAAAAAGAGGATATTTGGAAGTAGAAAAAGATATTATTGAATTAATAAAAGGCTTAATAAATATTGCAGAGGATAAGGGCAATAAAGTAAAATCTATAGGAATAGGCGTACCAGGAGTAGCAGATCCAGAAGGTAACAAAGTTATATATTGTCCAAACCTAGGATGGGCAAATGTACCTCTTGGTGAGAATTTGAAAAAAGAATTTGAGTTTCCTATTTATATAGAAAATGATGCAACTGTAGCAGGTATAGCAGAAAGTATCAAAGGTGTTACAAAGGGCTACGAAAACTCTATTTTTATAACACTAGGAACAGGTGTTGGTGGCGGAATAATACTAAGTGGCAAAGTATATAGTGGAGCACATGGAATTGGATCAGAAATAGGTCATATGATTGTAGGAGAGAATTTTTATGATTGTAATTGTGGAAATAATGGATGTCTTGAGACTTTTTCTTCAGCTACCGCTATAATAAAATATGCTAAGAAATTAATAAAAGAAGGGCAATATGAAACAACTTTAATGAAAAAAGTTAATGATGATTTGATGAAGTTAAACAGCAAAATAATATTTGATAGTGCTAAAGAAGGAGATCAATTAGCTAACGAGGTAGTTGATAGAATGGTTAAGTATTTAGGAATAGGTATAGCCAATTTAATAAATATTTTAGATCCTGATGTGGTAGCAATAGGTGGAGGAGTTTCAAAAGCAGGAATTTTTCTATTAGAGAAAATAAAAAGAGAAGTTTCTAAATATGTTTTGTATAAGGAAGCAAAACATGCTGAAATATTTTTAGCTGAATTAGGTAATGATGCAGGCATTATTGGTGCAGCATTATTAAGTGAATATAAATAATATATAAGTTTAGCGGCCTTTGGCCGCATATTTTTTCTATTTTCTGTTCTCTGTTCCTTGTTCCCTGTACTCTGTTCTCTATTAAAAAACTAAAAACATATTAAGCACTCCCTAAGAATATTTATAGTTAGGGGGTGCAATAGTATGTCAAAAAAGCTTATACAAGCATTTCTGCAAATTATAGTAGTTCTATTGATATTGTCTAGCCCTTTATTAATTGTTAATTATAGAAAACAAATAAATGAAAAAAGAATAGAAAAAGAAGAGACATGGAGGGGAGTAATAACTCTTTGGGATTTTCCACGATTAAATGTTAAAACTGGTAGTAGATATGGTTGGATATTAGATAAAATTAAAAAATTTGAAAGAGAAAATCCAGGTGTTTATATAGAACTTAAGCCTATTGATTGGAAAAAAGGCCCCATTGAATTAGAAGAAGCTATAAAAACAGGCAGATATCCAGATATTGCTCCAATAGCAGCTGATTTTAATTATATGAGAGAAGATATATTAGAGCCTTTGGATAGATTTTTTACAAAAGAAGAAAAAAATAAATTCAAATATCAAGCTTTAAGAGCTGTTACCTATAACGGTAAAATGTGGGGAGTACCTTTTATGATGACGACTTATGTTATGTATCTCAATTTAGATCTTTTCATGGAGCGAGGAGTTGAACCTCCAATTGATGGTAATTGGACTTATGAGGAATTTGTTGAAAAAATGAAAATGCTAACATGGGATTCAGATAATGATGGTAAGATAGACCATTATGGTTTTACTTCTTTTATTAAACCAAATTATTATAATGTATGGGGTATTATACTTAGTGATGGTGCCGATATAATTGATGAAAACAGTGGCAAATATATTTTTTATGGAGATAAGGCACTTAAAGGTTTAAACAAGTTAATTGATTTAAAATATAAATATAAAGTGACTCCAGAAAATTTTGGAATGTTGAATGAGAATGAAGCATGGGAAATGTTTTATAAAAAGAAAAATGTAGCTGTATACCCAACTGGCACTTGGGCTTTAAGAGTTTTAGAGAATCTTAGGAATAAAGGAGAAGGTTTTGAGTTTACTGTAGCAAATTATCCTATAGGAGACATGAGATTACCTGTATCACTTAATAATAGCATAAGTGCATATGGTATATTCAAACAGGAAAATGAAGCAAAGCTTAAGATGTGTGTAAAATTTTTAAAATATATCACTAGGGAGAAATATCAAAAAGAATTAGAGGATTTAGGAGTATTTCCTGCAAAATCAGGTGTAACAGATTTATATATGTATGACAGTAAAATGAAGAGAATAGAAAATTCATTATCGTATACAAAAATAATTCCTCGACACGAGAAATGGAAAGAAATTGATAAAATTCTTCAAAACCAAATTAAACTGGCACTGATTGGTGAAAAAAGTAGTAAAGAAGCATTAGATGATGCCAAAGAGCAAATACAGAAATTGTATATGAATGAGAAATAATATATTTTTTGGATTTACAATAGTTGTTTAATAATCATAAAAAGGATATACTTTAATTATATAGTTTACAGTTAACAGTTGCTAGATAGCAGTATTGGTTGTTGATGGCAGCTTTTAGCGAATAGCGAACGACGAATAACCATTTTAGCAAGCAGAACTTAATTGTTAAGAATTTAGATATAAATTTAGTTATAGTGTATAAAGTTAGAAAAATATAAAAATTATAAATGTAGGAGTGGTATATTTGAATACGAAAAAAATTGTAGAGATTTTTAAAGAAAGATTTTCAGAAAGTGAAATATTAATAGATGAACCAATGAAAAATCATACTTCATTTAAGATTGGAGGCCCTGCAGATATTTTATTTATACCTAAAGAGATTGAGCAAATTTCTCAAGCTGTAACTCTATGTAAAGAATTAGACGTAGATTACTTTATAATGGGTAATGGTTCAAATTTACTTGTAAGCGATAAAGGCATAAGAGGAGTAGTAATAAAAATTTCAGAAAATCTAAGCAATGTTAAAGTTAAAGGCAATAAGATTATAGCACAATCAGGTATTTTATTATCTAAATTGTCTAAAATTGCATTAAAATATTCTTTGACCGGCTTAGAGTTTGCAAGTGGGATACCTGGTTCCTTAGGTGGTGCTATAACTATGAATGCAGGAGCTTATGGTGGAGAAATGAAGGATGTTGTAACGTTAGTAAGATGCATTGATGAAAAGGGTGAAATTATAGAGTTTACAAATGAACAGATGAAGTTTGGCTATAGAAGTAGTATTATAGATGAGAGAGAATTAATAGTTGTTGAAGTTGAAATGGAACTTAAAAACGGTAATTATGAAGATATAAAGAAGTATATGGATGAACTTACACAAAAAAGGACTTCTAAACAACCTCTAAACCTTCCAAGTGCTGGCAGTACGTTTAAAAGACCAGAAGGACATTATGCTGGAAAATTAATAGAAGATGCAGGTCTAAGAGGCTTGAGATTTGGAGATGCACAAGTTTCTGAAAAACACTGTGGTTTTGTTGTGAATTTAGGTAATGCTACTTGTAATGATGTTCTAACTTTAATTAAAGTTATTCAAAAAACAGTTAGAGATAAATTTGGCGTCGAACTCAAAACAGAAGTTAAGATTATTGGAGAAGAATAACGGAGGGAACTTATGAAGATTTTTGCTGATTATCATACACATACTAAGTATAGCCATGGAAAGGGTACTATTAGAGAAAATGTAGAGAGCGCTAGAAAAAAAGGGCTTAAGGAGATAGCTATATGCGACCATGGTCCTAATCATATAGGGTTTGGTGTCAAAATAGAAAACTTTAAAAGAATGAGAGAAGAAATAGATAAGTTAAATGAAGAATATAAAGATATAAAAATTCTTCTGGGTGTTGAAGCTAATATAATAAGCTATAACGGAGAGATTGATGCCGACGATAAAATAATAGACATGCTAGATATTTTACTTGTTGGTTTCCATTTTGGAGCTAGACCTAAAACTATAAAAGATGCATATAATTTTTATATTGTAAATTATACAGGCAAAATCATTTCATCTGTAGCTGAGAAAGCTAGATATATGAATACGATGGCCATTATAAAAGCTATTAATAACTATAATATTGATATAATAACTCACCCAGGTGCAAAGGTTAATATAGATACTAGAGAACTTGCAAAAGCAGCAGCAAAGAAAGGTACAGCGTTAGAGATAAATGCTAGTCACGGTTATCTTAATTTAGAATACATAAAAATTGCTATGAAAGAAAATGTAAAGTTTGCAATTAATAGTGATGCTCATACTCCAGATGATGTTGGAAATGTAAAAAGGGGAATAGAAAGAGCTATAAAAGCAGGTTTAAAAGCTAATCAGATAATAAACGTTTTGGATGAAAAAGAAAGGGGATAAAACTATGGAATTTGTTATAGTGACTGGTTTATCAGGAGCAGGAAAGAGTCAAGCTATAAAGGTAATGGAGGATATTGGTTTTTATTGTATGGACAACCTCCCACCAGTACTGTTGCCCAAATTCGCAGATTTATGCTTTCAATCCAAAAGAACTATTGATAAAGTAGCAGTAGTAGTTGATATCAGAGGTGGTAAATTTTTCGATGATTTATTCCATAGTTTAGAACTATTAGAAAAACGGGGTTTTAAATATAGGATTATATTTTTAGATGCATCTGATGAAGTTTTAATTAAGAGATTTAAAGAAACAAGAAGACAGCATCCTTTAAGTAGAGATGGAAGAATTATAGATGGTATTGAAGAAGAAAGAAGAATTCTTAAAGACGTAAAAGAAAAATCAAACCATTTAATTGATACTTCAAAGCTTACTATAGGTATGTTAAAAGAAGAGATTAAGAAAATTTTTCTAGAAGGAAAAGAAGCACAAAATTTAACAATATCAATACTTTCTTTTGGATTTAAACATGGGCTTCCTTTGGATGCAGACTTAGTTTTTGACGTGAGATTTTTACCTAATCCATATTATATAGAAGAGCTTAAAGAATATACTGGTAATGATAAAAATGTAAGGGATTATGTAATGAATTGGGAGCAAACTAAGACTTTTGTTGATAAGCTTATTGATTTAATAGATTTCTTAATACCATATTATATAAAAGAAGGTAAAACACAACTTGTTATTGCGATAGGTTGTACTGGTGGCAAACATAGGTCTGTTACTATTGCGAATGTATTATATGAAACACTTAAGGATAAAGAGCATAGAGTAGTAATATCACATAGAGATTGCAAATAGTAACAGAGGTGTTTAAAATGAATTTAAATAAGCAAGTAAAATCAAGTTTTGGTATTAAGATATGGCTCTTGTTAGGGATATTAGGGTTAGTTATGTTTTCATACGGCGTTTCACCGATATATGTAGAGATAGATTTGTTGTATAATCATATGTTTAAATATTTATTCTTTTTTATATTAGGAATATTATTATTATATTTCTCTATTAAAAAGAGTTTTGAGTCTTTTTTGCGATATTATAATGTTGAGAATATTGATGATAAACATAATTTTAAAATAAGTGATTTAATTAACAGTTCAAAGTCTAAGCTTGAAGATAGGAATTTAAAGCTTTTTAGCAAGAAAAAAGCACTTAATAAAGGACCTAAAATAGTAGTTATAGGTGGTGGAACAGGTCTTTCGGTACTTTTGAGAGGATTAAAAAAATATACTACGAATATAACAGCTATTGTTACTGTTGCAGATGATGGCGGAGGTTCTGGGGTTTTAAGAGAAGATTTAGGAATGCTGCCACCTGGAGATATAAGAAACTGCATATTAGCTTTAGCTGATACAGAACCAATAATGGAAAAACTATTGCAGTATAGATTTGAAGATGGTAAGTTAAAGGGACAGAGTTTTGGTAATTTGTTCATTGCTGCTATGAATGGTATTTGTGGCAATTTTGAAGTTGCAATAAAAGAAATGAGTAATGTATTAGCAGTAACAGGAAAAGTACTTCCTATGACTCTAGAAGATGTAAAATTATATGCAAAATTAGAAAATGGTGAGGTTATTGAAGGAGAGTCAAACATTCCAATTGAAAATAGGAAAATAGGTAGTAAAATAGATTATGTTTATATTAAGCCTAAAGAAAGTTATCCACTCAAAGAAGCTATTGAAGCTATCAAAGAAGCAGATTGTATTGTTTTAGGGCCAGGAAGTCTTTATACTAGTGTTATTCCTAATTTGTTAGTAAATGGTTTGAGTGATGCAATATCTAATTCAACTGCAATAAAAGTATATGTAGTGAATGTGATGACTCAACCAGGTGAAACAGATGGATATGATGTTTTAGACCATGTAAATGCTATATTAAAGCATAGTAAAGATGAGTTGATAGATTATGTTATAGCCAACAAAGAAGAAATACCAAATGAAACTTTATTAAAGTATTATAAAGATGGAGCTAAACCTGTTATTATAAATGAAGAACAAGAGCAGAAGTTAAAAGCAAAAGGTATAAGCGTAATAAAGGATAATTTGGTCGATATAAAGAAAAACTATATTAGGCATGATGCATTGAGAGTTAGTAAGATACTAATTAAATTAATATTAGAAAGTAATCTTTAGCGGCCATTGGCCGCATTTACTTTAACATATATTGATAACTGGCAGTTTATAATTATTAAAATTACTTAAACTTTAAAGGATTATTATATTTTTTTATAGAATATGATATGATGTTATTAGTGTTATTTTTAAAATAATATCAAGGAGGGTAAAGTTATGTACGATAAAATGGCAGAACCATATAAAATAAAAATGGTTGAAAGAATAAGACTGATCCCTAAAGAAGAAAGAGAAAGAAAGATTAAAGAAGTAGGTTACAATGTTTTTGGTTTAAGGGGAGAAGATATTTTTATTGATTTACTTACAGACAGTGGTACAGGAGCTATGAGTGATAATCAATGGGCTGGAATTATGCTAGGTGACGAATCTTATGCTGGTAGTAGAAACTTTTATAATTTAGAAAATAGTGTTAGAGACATAATTGGATATAATTATGTAATTCCTACACATCAAGGTAGAGGTGCGGAAAACGTTTTATTCCCAATACTTATAAAAGAAGGTCAGTATGTTTTAGGAAATATGCATTTTGATACTACTAAGGCTCATATTGAGTTAAAAGGTGGTAGGGCAGTTAACTTAATAATTGAAGATGCTTTTGATACACAAAAAGAACATCCTTTCAAAGGAAACTTTGATATTGAGAAATTAGAGAGATTTATTGAAGAAAAGGGAGTAGAAAATTGTGCTTTTATTTTAGTAACTGTTACATGTAATAGTGCCGGAGGACAGCCGGTTTCAATGCAAAATATCAAAGAAGTAAAAAAAGTAGCTGATAAATATGGATTAAGAGTATTTTTTGATGCTGCAAGATTTGCTGAAAATGCTTACTTCATAAAACAAAGAGAAGAAGAATATAAAGATAAGAGTATACCAGAGATTATTAAAGAAATGTTTTCTTACGGCGATGGTTTAACAATGAGTGCTAAAAAAGATGGTATAGTAAATATTGGTGGTATGATAGCAATTAAAGAAGATGAAGAGTTATATAACTTAGTAAGACAGATGTTAGTACCAATTGAAGGATTCCCTACTTATGGTGGATTAGCTGGTAGAGATATGGAAGCTTTAGCTAGAGGGTTAAGAGAAGTGGTAGATGAAGCTTATTTAAGTGCAAGAATTGGTCAAGTAGAATACCTGGGAAGAAGATTAGATGAGGCTGGAATTCCTATACAAAAACCTGTAGGAGGACATGCAGTATTTGTTGATGCTAAAAAATTATTACCACATATTCCATATCATCAATTCCCTGCACAAGCATTATGTGTAGAATTATATAAAGAAGCAGGAGTAAGAGCTGTAGAGATAGGTTCATTCCTATTAGGTAGAGATCCAGATACTGGAGAGCAAATAGAATCTCCACTAGAGTTATTAAGACTTACTATACCTAGAAGAGTATATACAAATAATCATATGGATGTTGTTGCAGAAGCACTTATTAATATAGCTAAGAGAAAAGATCAAATAAAAGGATATGAATTTGAGTACGAGCCTAAAATTTTAAGACACTTTACAGCTAGATTAAAACCTGTAAAATAACGGGTGAGGTTATACACCTCTACCCGTTTTTTTTAAATTAATAGCATTTAGGAATTGTCATTGTAACAATTGTTCCAACCCCCAGTTCACTTTGAATTTTTAGACCATATTTTTCTCCATATTTGTTTTTGAGTCTATTATTTACATTAATAAGACCTACAGAGGTATTTTCATTACTATTTGAAAAAATACGTTCTAAGTATTTTTTGTCTATTCCAACTCCGTTATCACTAACAATTAATTTTGTTCCATTTTCTTCACTAATAGCTTTGATTTCTATAGTGCCACCTTCTATTTTTTCCATTATTCCATGTTTAATAGCATTCTCAACAATTGGCTGTAGGGTTAATGGTGGCAGATAGCATTTTATGTTTTTAGGTATTTCGAATTTAACATTTAGCTTATTACCAAATCTAGCTTTTTCAATTTCAAGATAAGATTTTATATGGTCTATTTCTTTTTCTAATTCAACTACATCTTCATTTTGTTGTAAATTCTTTCTGAAATAAGAACTTAAATGTAATAGAAGCTCTCTTGCTTTATCTGGTTTAGTTCTTATAAAAGACACAATGGTGTTTATAGCATTAAAAAGAAAATGTGGATTAATCTGAGCTTGTAGAGCCTTTAGTTCAGCTTTAGCTAATAGCTTTGCTTGATATTCTATTTTACTTAACTCAACTTGTGTTGAAAAAAGTAGTGCTAGACCTAAAGCAAGCTCTATATCAACTTGTGAGATTGATTTTTCTGAAGTTTTATAAAGTTTCAAAGTACCAATTACTTTGTTTTTTTCTTTTATTGGAACAATAATAGCTGAATTGAGCTTGCAATTTGGAATATTACAGCCTATTTCATGTTTATAATTTGCTATTTTATATTTACCACTTTTAATGACTTCTTTGGTAAGTGAAGTAATTATTTCATCACCAGCTCTGTGATGATCATCTCCTACACCTATATGTGCAAGTATTTTTTCTCTATTTGTCAAAGCAACAGCTTTTAAGTCTGTCATTTCATATATAATTTGTGCTGTTTTAAAAGCAGTCTCAGTACTAAATCCTTTTCTGAAATATTTTAATGTTTTATTTGCAATTTTTAATGCGATTTGTGCTTGATATGCAGCTGCTCTTTCTTGATCTTTAAAAATACTTTCTATAATACTTATTGATATGCTTATTCCAATTGAATTTGTAATTATCATTGGTAATCCAATAATTTCAACAAGTTTTACTGCATCAATAAATGGTTTTGCAACTATTAATATTATAATCATCTGAATTGTTTCTGAAATTATACCTGCAACTAATGCAAAAAGCCATTTATTTTTTGATTGATAAAAATATTTACTTAAATAGCCTGCAAGTATACCTTCTACAGTTGTAGATAGCGCACAGGCTATTGAAGTAAAGCCACCGATATCTATTAAGTGTCTGTGCAATCCAGCTATCAACCCAGAAAAAGTACCAATAAATGGTCCGCCTAAAAGTCCACCGACAAAAACCCCTATTACTCTAGAATTGGCTATTGCTCCCTTAACTGGTATACCAGAGTATGTTCCTATAATACCAAATAATCCGAAAAATATAGCAAGAATAATTTTATCAAAGAGACTAATATTTCTATTAATAATTAGTTTTTTGAAAAGGTTAGTTCTAGACATAATAAAGGCCAATATGATTATAATTCCAAGCTTATTTATAAGAGCTGTAAGTATTGTTAAAATCATTATTGTTGCACCTCATTATTTACCGAGTATTTAGAAAATTAAAAAGTATTTAATTATTATTATAACATTAATATTTAATAAAGAATAATTTTACTATTATATTAGTTTAATAGTATCATACAATTTGTTGAACCTTGAAGTATTCTGTAAATTTTTATAAAATGGAGTAAAATATATTCATAAAATTCGAACAAATTAAAAGGAGTTGTTTATTGTGATGGACAAACTGAAAATTTTTATAGTTGATGATGAAGTTCCTGCTCGCCAAGAACTCAAATATCTGTTAGAAGAGAATTTTAAAGATAGGGTTAAGGTAGTTGGGGAAGCTGAGGATGGTTGGTCGGCTTTAGAAAAAATAAATGAGATGAACCCTGATGTAATATTCTTAGATATTAAAATGCCAGAAATCAGCGGTCTTGAGGTTGCACAGATTATAACTGAAAAAAACTCATCAATAAAGATAGTTTTTGTAACAGCATTTGATGAATTTGCTTTAAAAGCTTTTGAAATAAATGCAATTGATTATCTAGTTAAGCCAGTTTGTCTATCTAGATTAAGAAAGACTATTTTAAGATTGAATGATAGTAAAAATACTACTAAAGATTATGAAAAGAAAATAGAAAAACTTATTTCTAAAATAGAAAAGTTATACAACTATCAGCAAATAGAAAAAATACCTTGTGAAGAATATGGAAAGTTTATTTTGATTAAACGAAGTGAAATTTGCTATTGTATGGCTGAAAATGGAAAATCTTACGTATGCACAAAAGATAAAAAATTAAAAACTTTTTATTCATTGAAAGAGTTAGAAAATAAGTTAGGTTTATTTCGTGCTCATAGGAGTTATTTGGTAAATTTAGATTATATTAAAATGGTACAGCCTTTATTTCATGGTTCATTTTCACTAATATTAAATGATGGCTTTGAAACTGAAATTCCTGTAAGCAGAATTCAATCAAAAAAATTACGTGAAATCCTCCATTTATAAATACTTATATATAGCTATTCATTTTAAAATATTACTACTTAGCCGTATTTTTTTACCATTGGTAGGTAAAATATTGACGATAAGTTCTGAAATTTCAGATAATTAAGTTGTAATATATTTAGCTATAAAAATATAATTTAAGGGGGAATTATTAAATGAATTCTGCTTTACTAATTGTAATTGCTATTGCTTGGTTTTGGGCTGCTTACAAGTGGTATGGTACTAAAGTTGAAAACAAATTAGTTAGCCCAAATGATGATTTGTCAACTCCTGCTTTAGCAAAGAACGATGGAGTTGATTTCTATCCAAGTAAGGCTATGATTTTATTTGGGCATCATTTTTCATCAATAGCTGGTGCTGGTCCAATTCTTGGTCCAATTGCTGCAGTTGCTGCTTTTGGATGGGGCGGTACTATTTTATGGATATTTTTAGGAACTGCTTTTTTAGGTGCAGTGCATGACTATCTTTCACTTATGATATCAGTAAGACATGAAGGTAAATCTATACCAGAAATTGCACAGACTGTTATTGGCAAAAGAGCTAGAAACTTGTTTTCTATCTTTGTATTAATAACACTAATTCTTGTAGTAGCTGTATTTGGTTTTGTTGCTGCTAAAACATTAATGTCAACTCCACAAGTAATAATACCAACTTTTGGATTAATTCCTGTTGCAATGATATTTGGTTATATGGTTTATAAGAAGAATACACCTCTTACAATTAGTACTATAGTGGCATTAGCGAGTTTATTCTTTTTAATTTGGCTAGGATATAAAATTCCTATTTCATTACCTTTTGAAGCTCATACTAGTTTTGCTATTTGGTTCATTTTATTAATGGGTTATGGTTTAGTTGCTTCAGTATTGCCTGTATGGATGCTTTTACAGCCTAGAGATTATATTTCTAACTGGATATTAATAATAGGTTTAGCCCTAGGATTAATTGGGACTTTAATTTCACATCCAACTATAAATGCACCTGCATTTACTGGTTTATCTAGCAAAAGTGGACCAATTTGGCCAATGCTATTTATTATGGTAGCTTGTGGTGCAATTTCAGGTTTCCATTCATTAGTGGGAAGTGGCACTACTTCAAAACAGTTAGCTAAAGAATCTGATGGTAAATTGGTTGGATATGGTGCAATGTTGGTTGAAGGTGTTCTTGCTACTTTAGCATTATTAGCAGTAAGTGCAGGTTTGTTCTGGAATGCACCTGCAGGAATGGAACAGTTTGGATTCTTTAATATTTTGAGTGATGGAGGACCGATTAAAGCTTTTGGTGTTGGTTATGGAAGATTAGTAGAACCTTTACTTGGTGTATTTGGTATGTTATTTGGTATAACAATGTTAAAAACTTTCGTTATGACGACTTTAGATACAACTATTCGTTTAGGAAGATTTATTGCTTCTGAACTTATAGGTCCTAAAGTACCTGCTATGAAGAATAGATATGTTGCATCATTATTTATTGCAATTCCAGCTTTTTATCTAGGTTATACAGGAACTTATAGCATAATTTGGCCTATGTTTGGTGCATCTAATCAGTTAGTTGCTGCATTAGCTCTACTTGTTATAACAGCTTATCTTGTAGGGGTTAAGAAACCTACAAAATATACATTGTATCCGGCGATATTTATGATAATTACAACTTGTGGTGCTTTGGTATATCAAGGATACCATCACTTATTTGGAGACAAACCAAACTATGTACTAGGAATTACTTCTATTGTATTATTAATTCTTGCAATAGTGGTGGCAGGAGAAGCTAAGGATATATTAACTAAATCTAAACAAACTGATAGTAATGTAGCATAGATAAATTAAGGGTGGATTAAATCCACCCTTTTTTGTATATAATTGTAAAAATACAACAATTATAAATAATTAACAAAAAATAACACATTTTAGCCACTAAAAATTAATTTTTTTATAATTTTTATACAAAAACATAGCTTTAAAATTTATTAAATTAAGATTGTAAATGTTATTATAAAAAAACATAGATGAAAAAATAAAATCCCATTTATATAAAGACTACAAAGGAATTAGATAAAACAAAAAGAAGATATATATTATTTTAAAAAGCATATGGGGGGATTTTATGGAGACAGATACTAAAGCTATCATTAAAGAAGAGATAACTTATAAGATTGATGACAAACCACCACTTAAAATTGCAATTCCTTTAGCAGTACAACATTTACTTGCAGCATTTAGTGGGATAGTAGCTGTTCCATTAGTTGTTGGTGGAGTATTAGGATTACCTTTTGATCAAATGACTTTTTTAGTAAATGCAGCACTTTTTATGGCTGGTTTAACAACTTTTATTCAAGCATATGGAATTGGTCCTGTAGGAGCTAAATTACCATGTGTAATGGGAACTGATTTTACGTTTGTTGGGCCTTCTATAGCTGTAGGAAGTACATTAGGTCTTCCAGGTATATTTGGTGCAACTGTAGGAGCATCATTTGTTGAGATGATATTAAGTAGGTTTACTAAGAAGTTATTGAAATATTTTCCACCTGTTGTTACAGGTACAGTTGTTACATTGATAGGTTTAACAATATTACCTGTTGCTGTTGACTGGGCTGCTGGAGGATATGGTGTAGCTGATTATGGAAGCTTGAGAAATATATTTTTAGCATTAACTGTAATGGCAATTATAATTGTACTAAATCAGTGGGGAAAAGGATTTACTAGGTCAGCAGCTATCTTAATAGGTATTATTTGTGGTTACATAATTTCAATTCCTTTTGGTTTGTTAGATATAAGTAAGTTAACTAGCGCTTCATGGCTGGATTTTCCAACACCAATTCGATATGGTATTAAATTTAGCATTCCAGCTATAATAGCTTTTATACCAGCTTATTTAGTTACTACAGTGGAAACTGTTGGTGATTTAATTGCTGTTGCAGATGCTAGTGATCATAAAATAACAAGTGATGAATTATCAAGAGGTTTGTTATGTGATGGTGTAGGTAGTTTTCTAGCAGGTATTTTTAATGCGGGACCAAATACATCTTTTAGTCAGAATGTAGGGATTATACCTATTACTGGTGTAGCAAGTAGATTTGTAGTTATGATTACTGGCATAATCCTTATGTTAGCAGGTATATTTCCAAAGTTGGGTGCTTTAGTTGCTATTATGCCTAACCCTGTATTGGGTGGAGCAGGGATAATTATGTTTGGTATGATAGCATCTTCAGGGATTAAGATATTGAAAAATGTTGAATTTACAAGAAGAAATATGTTAGTAATTGCCATTTCTTTAGGATTGGGCTTAGCAGTAGTTGTAAGACCAAATATATTGCAATATTTTCCTTCAGCTGTTAAAACTGTTTTAGAATCAGGTATAACTACAGGTACTTTAACTGCTTTATTACTCAATATATTATTACCAAAGGACTTATAGAGTATGTAAGCTTGTTGCTTACATGCTTTTTTATTTTCTAGCTAATACCCAAGATATTTTGTTAAAAGTGTAATTGAAAGGACTATATTATGTGTTATAATAAATATAAATATTATTTTTATCTTCTGTTTTTGCTAGGAGAGTGGCATGTATGAGAGAAGAGATTAGTGCAGGTGGGGTGGTGTATTTTGGGAATGCTATCCTACTACTTCGAAAATATAATGGCGATTGGGTATTACCTAAAGGAAAAGTAGAAAATAATGAAAAACTTAAAGAAGCTGCTACTAGAGAAGTATTTGAAGAGGGTGGAGTTAAAGCAGAAATAATAAAGTATTTGGGTAAAATAAATTACTCATTTAGACATATAAGTGAAAATGAAGAAATAGTTAATAAAACTGTGCATTGGTTTTTGATGGTTGCAAAAAATATGGAGTGTATACCTTTAAAAAAAGAAGGGTTTATAGATGCAAGGTTTGTTCATATGAATAGAGCTACAGAACTTGCTAAGTATGATGATGAGAGAAAGATTATTATAAAAGCGATAAAAGAAATGTAATATTGATTAATTTATAGGAGTAGATGTAAAATGTCATTCTCGTCTAAAACTAAAAATGAATTATCAAGATTAGAAATAGATAATAAGTGTTGTATTATATCAGAACTGGCAGCTCTTATACGTATGAGCGGCTCTATACAAATAATGGGTTTAGGAAAAGTAAATATTAAATTTGCAACAGAAAATGCTGCTATAGCTAGGAGAATTTTTACTTTATTAAAAAAATTGTATAATGTGCAGTCTGAGGTTATGGTTAGAAAAAATAGACAGTTGAAGAAGAATAATAGTTATTTGATGGTTGTAAATAATGCATATGAAGCGAAGAGAATATTGGAAGATACGGGTATTTTTGCAAAGGATGGCATAAATCATTTTGAAATAAATTATGGGATACCAGAAAAACTAATAGAAAATAGATGTTGTAAAAGAGCATATATTCGAGGAGCCTTTTTAGGAGGAGGTTCTTTAAGTGACCCTGAAAAAACATATCATTTAGAGTTTGTAACTAATAGTGCCAAACATAGCGAAGATTTATGTGAATTGATAAATTCTTTTGGCTTAAATTCAAAAATTGTTACTAGGAAAGATAATTTTGTTGTATATATTAAAGAAGGTGAACAAATAGTTGATTTACTTAATATAATAGGTGCACATAATGCATTATTAAAGTTAGAGAATATTAGAATACTAAAAGATGTTAGAAACAATATAAATAGAATAGTAAATTGTGAAACTGCTAATTTAAGTAAGACTATTAATGCAGCATTAAGGCAGATAAAAAATATAGAATACATAGATAGAACTATTGGCATTGATAAATTACCAGAGAACTTAGTAGATATTGCAAGATTAAGACTGATTAACAAAGAAGCAAGCCTTAAAGAATTAGGGCAGATGCTAGATCCTCCTATAGGCAAGTCTGGTGTAAACCATAGACTTAGAAAAATAGAACAAATAGCAGAAGAACTAAAAAAAGAGAGGGGGGAATTAGATGGAAAAGAGGACTATTATAGTAAAAAATAAAACAGGATTACATGCTAGACCAGCAGCACTATTTGTGCAAACAGCTGGAAAGTTTTTAAGTGAGATTACTGTAAAAAAAGATGACAAAGAAGTCAATGCAAAAAGTATAATGGGAATAATGGCTTTAGGAGTTTCTCAAGGTAATGAAATTACAGTAATAGCTAGAGGTGAAGATGAAAAAGAGGCTGTAGAAGCTTTGGTAGATTTATTAGAAAATAAGCTAACAGAAGAGTAGGAGGGTCCTACTCTTTTTTGTTTTTTAATTAACTAGTAATGTATTATTATTTCCATCAAGGTCTGTTATAAGGGTTTTATATTATAGTAAGGCATATAAATTGGTAAAATCAGCAGATGTTAACATAATGTTTGAGAATTTAAAAGTAATAATAGAATTGTTGATGATATAAAGTAATAGATTTTTGGTATAATTAAGATAGTGATTTAACACTATCTTTTTTTCTATTCAATTTCTACACCCTTAAGGAGCGTTGATTAGATGACTAAACATGAAAGAATAATTAAATATATAGAAGAGTTAGAGGTTGGTTCAAAAATTTCTGTAAGAAGTATTGCACAGCAATTAGATGTTAGTGAAGGTACAGCTTATAGAGCTATAAAAGATGCAGAGAGTAGAGAACTAGTTAAAACAATGCCGAGAGTAGGGACTGTGAGAATAAAAAAAGTAGAAAAGGGTAACATTGAAAAATTATCCTTTGCTGAAGTCGTTAACATAGTAGAAGGCTCTATACTTGGAGGACATGAAGGAATTCATAAAATGTTAAATAAATTTATAATAGGAGCTATGACTATAAAAGAAATGGAAAAATATCTACAGCCTGGTAGTTTAGTTATAGTTGGGGATAGAGAGGAAGTTTATGAGGAAGCATTAAATAAAGGTTGTGCGATATTGATAACAGGTGGGTTTGGATGTAGCGAACGTATAAAAGAAAAAGCCAACATAAAGAAACTACCTGTAATAACAACAGCTTACGATACATTTACAATAGCCACTATAATAAATAAGGCTATATATGAAAGAAAAATAAAGAAAGATATTTTATTGGTTGAGAATATAATGGACAAGAATCCACCATATATGTTTGAGTATCAAAATATTGGTGAATGGAAGCAAAATGTAATAACACGCAAATTAAGCAGCTTTACAATTGTTGATAAAGATATGAATGTAGTTGGAGTAGTAACTCCTAAAGATGTTACTGGTATTGAAGATAAAGTATTTTTAAAAGAAGTAATGACCAAAGAACCAATTACTTTACCAAGAACAACTTCGGTTGCTTATGTTTCTCATATAATGACTTGGGAAAACATAGAAATAATTCCTATAGTAAAAGGCAGGAAATTAATAGGAGTTGTAAATAGACAAGATGTAATTAAAGCTTTAAGGCATATGAAAAGTCAGCCACATATAGGTGAAACTGTAGAAGATATGATTATCGATAATTTTAGTTTGGAGATAATGAGTAATGGATTAAAATTTAAAGGAGAAGTTATGCCGCTAATGCTAAATCAGCTAGGGGCTGCAAGTTGTGGTACAATGGCTATGGTTATGGCAGCAGCAGGCTCAATCACTCTTAAAGAGAAGAAACATTATGATGTATTTACTGATAGTTTTATGGTATATTTTATAAAACCTTTACAGGTTGACAACAAAATTGAGATAGTTACAGATATAATAGATATGGGAAGAAATTTTTGTAAGGTTGATATAGAAATTTTACACAATAAGGGTGTAGTAGCCAAAGCAATGATGTCAGCAAAAATTTTGAAAAAATAAGTTTTGAAGAATAGCGAATAACGAATGATCAAAGACGATATTTATAAGGATGTGTTAATATGGAAAGCACTAAAAAATTTGTTCATTTACATGTTCATACTGAATTTAGTTTATTAGATGGAGCAGCTAGGATTAGTAAACTTATGGATAGGGTTAAGGAGTTAGGAATGGATAGCATAGCTATTACTGACCACGGTTCTATGTTTGGTGTTGTAGAGTTTTATAAAACTGCATTTAAAAAAGGAATAAAGCCAATTATTGGTTGTGAGGTATATATTTCTAGAGGCAAGTATACAGAAAAGGACCCTAATAGAGATAAGTTTCAATACCATTTAGTTTTACTTGCTGAAAATAATGAGGGATATTCCAATTTAATCAAGATAGTTTCAGAAGGTTATGTAAATGGATATTATTATAAGCCGAGAGTAGATTCAACTATATTGAGTAAATATAGTAAAGGTATAATAGCTTTGAGTGCTTGCCTTGGTGGGGAAATTCAGTATCATATACTTAACAATAATTATAAAAAAGCTAAAGAAGTAGCACTTAAATATAGAGAAATATTTGGTGAAGATAATTTTTATTTAGAACTTCAAGACCACGGAATGAAGGATCAGAAATATGTAAACCATGAGTTAATTAGATTGAGTAGAGAGACTAACATACCACTTGTTGCTACTAATGATGTTCATTATATTAATCAAGATGATGCTAAAGTGCATGATATTCTCTTGTGTATACAAACAGGTAAGACAATTAATGATAAGGATAGAATGAGATTTCCAACTTCTGAATTTTATTTAAAATCACCTGAAGAGATGTCGAGTCTATTTCCAAATATACCTGAAGCAATTGAAAACACAGTAAAAATAGCTCAAAGGTGTAATGTAGAGTTTGATTTTAATACTTTACACTTACCTAAGTATAATGTACCTGAAGGATATACTAATTCACAATATTTGAGAAAATTATGTTATGAAGGACTTAAAAAGAGATATAAGGTAATTACAGATGATATAAAAGAGAGGCTTAACTATGAAATAAATATTATAGAAAATATGGGTTATGTTGACTATTTCCTGATAGTATGGGACTTTATCAAATTTGCAAAGGATAATGGGATAATGGTAGGCCCTGGTAGAGGTTCAGCAGCAGGAAGTTTAGTTTCTTATACTCTAGGAATTATAGATATAGATCCTCTTAAATATGGTTTGATTTTTGAGAGATTTTTGAATCCTGAAAGGGTTACCATGCCTGATATAGATATAGATTTTTGCTATGAGAGAAGAGAAGAAGTCATAAGCTATGTTATAAATAAATACGGAGAAGATAAGGTAGCACAAATAGTAACTTTTGGTACTATGGCAGCAAGAGGTGCTATAAGGGATGTTGGTAGGGCCTTAGATATGCCTTATGGAGATGTAGACTTTATAGCCAAACAGATACCAATGGAATTAGGTATAACTATAGATAAAGCTTTAGAGACTAACAATAAGTTACTTAACTTATACCAAGAAGATGAAAAAGTAAGAGAGCTAATCGATTTGGCAAAAGCTGTTGAAGGAATGCCGAGACATACTTCAATACATGCTGCAGGAGTAGTTATTTCAAAGGAACCTATAACAGAATATGTTCCTTTGTCAAAAAATAATGATTCAATAACTACTCAATTTACTATGACTGAGCTTGAAGAACTAGGACTTCTAAAAATGGACTTTTTAGGTCTTAGAACGCTTACAGTAATTAGAAATGCTATTCAGTTAGTTAAACAAAACTATGGAATAGAAGTAGACTTTTCTAATTCTGATTATGATGATAAAAAAGTATATGAAATGTTTAGCAAAGGTGAAACCTTAGGGGTATTCCAGTTCGAAAGTTCTGGTATGAGGCAATTTCTTAAAGAATTAAAGCCTACATCATTCGAAAATATAATAGCAGCAAATTCACTATTTAGACCAGGTCCAATGAAGCAGATACCAAAATACATTGAAAATAAGAATAATCCTAGTAAGATAAAGTATGCTCATCCAAAACTCGAGCCTATATTAGGAGTAACTTATGGCTGTATGGTTTATCAGGAACAAGTAATGCAAATAGTTAGAGATATTGGTGGCTTTAGTATGGGACGGTCAGACCTAGTTAGAAGAGCTATGGGTAAAAAGAAAATGGACGTAATGGAAAGGGAGAGGAAGCATTTTATATATGGTAAGTTAAATGAAAATGGAGAAATTGAAATTCCTGGGGCAATAAGAAATGGTGTAGATGAAGAAACAGCAAATAAGATATATGATGAAATGATAGATTTTGCGAAATATGCATTTAATAAATCACATTCTGCAGCATATGCTGTTTTAGCATATCAAACAGCGTGGCTTAAATGTTATTATCCAGTTGAGTTTATGGCTGCTTTAATATCAAGTGTTATGGGAAATACAAATTCAGTTTCATTATATATACAAGAGTGTAAAAGGCTTGGTATTGAAATTTTGCCACCAGATGTAAATGAAAGTTATAGTGATTTTACGGTTAATGGAAGAAAAATAAGATTTGGACTAGCTGCTGTAAAAAATGTAGGAAGACCTGCTATCGAAGCTATTATTAAAGCAAGAGAATCAGATGGGAAATTTAAAAGCTTTACAGATTTTTGTAAGAGAGTAGATTTAAATTTTGTAAATAAAAGGACGGTAGAAAGTTTAATAAAATGTGGTGCATTTGATTCGCTAGGATTAAAAAGAGCACAGCTTTTGGCAGTATATGAGAGAATTATAGAAAGCATACATCAAGATAAGAAGAGAAATATTGAAGGACAATTTTCATTGTTTGAAACTATTTCTAAGTCTGATAAAGAGATTTATACAGATGATTTACCAGAGATAGCAGAATTTCCTGATAAAATACTTTTATCTATGGAAAAGGAGATGCTGGGTATATATATAAGTGGTCATCCATTAGCATCTTATGAAAAAGAATTAAAAAAGATCTCAAATATAACTACAAGTGAAATATATGAATTTTTAGAAGGAACTGAAGAAGAAAACAGAAGTTTTAAGATTACTGATGGTAAAGAAGTTGTAATTGGAGGCGTTATTACAAGTAAAAAGAATAAAATAACCAAGAATAATAACATTATGGCTTTTGCTACATTAGAAGATTTATATGGTTCTATAGAGCTAATAATTTTCCCTGCAACTTATGAGAGATATTCAAATTATATAAATGAGGATAGTTTGGTAATAGTAAAAGGAAGATTAAGTATACATGAAGAGGAGGAGCCTAAAATTATTTGTGATAGTTTTAGACCCCTCACTAAAATGAATGTAGAGAAACTATATTTAAAGGTACCTAGAAATAAATCTTTGAGTGTGCTAAATGAAATTAAAATCATACTTTCTAATTATACAGGTAATGTCCCTGTATATGTATATTTAGAGAATAAGAATAAAACAATAATGGCAGAGAGGAATTATTGGGTAGATATAACAAATGACAAATTACTAAATAATTTAAAGAAACTATTAGGGCAAGATTGTGTTAAAGTTTGCTAGAGTAGTTTTATTAAAGATGCTGATGCTATTACACATATTATTTCATCAAGAAATGTGTTTATATTATTTTTATATAAGATATCTTTAAGTACATCATTTTTGTAATTTATTAAATATGAAAAGTATGTTACTGCTTGTGGCCCAAACTGATTAATAACACCTGTAGCTAATACTTTGTCTAAGTCGAATAATTGGTCGTTTCCAGAAATGATTTGAGAGAGAGGTTCAGGTAGTAAGTTATTTTCTGTATAGATATCTAATATAACTCCTAGAGTTATGTAATCTTGAATTTCTTTAATAGATAAAATGTTTAATATGGATTGTTCAATATCATCAGCGTCTGTTGAATCTATTTTTAGGCATTCAGTTAGTTTAATAATATCTTTTATTTTAATTCCTCTACTTTCTAGTAGTTCAAGAACTGCATTTTTCAAGATAATCCCTCCTAATAAAATTAATTGAATAAATAATAGTTATTAGATAGCAGCTTGTTTTTGATAATTTCAAAAGTATATAGATTAATAGAATGCTGTTTTTAGTGTGAAACTCTATTTTATATGTTATAATATGTGTGTTGGTTTTATTTGGTGCAATAAATTTATAAAACATATTGAAATATATAATTAGTTAGGGTACAATAGAAAATTATAATGTTAGTAAAAAATAATTTTTATGATATCTGGGACATTTTATGACCATGATGGTAGAAAAGTGAGGAGGTAGTAAAATGAAAACTATAGGTGTTTTAACAAGTGGCGGAGACGCACCTGGTATGAATGCTGCAGTTAGAGCAGTTGTAAGGACAGCTATATACAATGGGCTTAAGGTAATGGGAGTAAAACAAGGATATAATGGGCTTATTAGTGGTAATATTGAAGAAATGAACCTATCATCTGTAGCAGACATTATACATAGAGGAGGAACTTTTTTAAGAACAGCTAGATGTGAAGAGTTCAAAACTGAAGAAGGTAGAAAAAAAGCTCTTACAGTTTTAAAAGTGTTTGGAATTGAAGGTCTAGTAGTTATAGGTGGAGATGGTTCATTCCAAGGAGCAAAAAAATTAAGTGAGCTAGGCATTCCTACAATTGGTATTCCAGGTACTATAGATAATGATTTGGGGTATACTGATTATACAATAGGTTTTGACACAGCAGTTAATACAGTTTTAGATGCAATTAGTAAAATAAGAGATACATCAACTTCTCATGGTAGAGCAGTAATTGTAGAGGTTATGGGTAGACATTGTGGAGACATAGCTTTATATGCAGGGCTTGCTGGAGGAGCAGAAAGTGTTATTGTTCCTGAAGAAGGTTTCAATATAGACGATGTATGTAAGAGATTAATTCAAGGCAGAAATAGAGGGAAATTGCACAGTATAATTTTATTAGCAGAAGGTGTAGGCAAAGCTTATGAATTAGGTGAAGAAATTCAAGAAAAAACAGGTATAGAGACTAGAGTTACTGTTTTGGGACATATTCAAAGAGGAGGAAGCCCAACAGCTTTCGATAGGATTTTAGCAAGTAAAATGGGAGCTAAAGCTGTAGAATTATTGTTAGAAGGTAAATCAGGTAGGGTAATAGGTGTTAAAGGAAATGAGTTATTTGACATGGATATTGATGAAGCACTTGCATTAGACAAAAACTTTGATAAAGATATGTATAATTTGACTAAGATACTTTCAATATAATAACGGGAGGTTATGCAAATGAAACGCACAAAAATAGTTTGTACAATAGGACCTGCATCAGAGAATGAAGAGGTTTTAAGACAACTTATTTTAAATGGTCTAAATGTTGTGAGATTAAATTTTTCTCATGGCGACCATGAAGAACATAAAAAAAGAATAGATTTGGTTAAGAAATTAAGAGAAGAATTAGATATGCCAGTAGCTATTATGTTAGATACTAAAGGACCAGAGATTAGAACTGGTAACTTTGAAAAAGGAGTAGAGGAATTAAAAGAAGGCCAAGAATTTATTCTTACAACAAGAGATATTTTAGGTAATGATAAGATTTGTAGCATTACTTATAAAGGATTACCTAATGATGTAAAAAAAGGCGATACTATACTTATAGATGATGGACTAATTGGTCTAGAAGTTGTAGATATCATAGATGGTACTGATATAAAATGTATTGTAAAAAATGCTGGAACAATTAAGAATAAAAAAGGAGTTAACGTACCAGGAGTAAAAGTAAATCTTCCTGCTATAACTGAAAAAGATAGAGCAGATATAGAATTTGGTATCGAAAATGGAATAGACTTTATAGCTGCTTCATTTATTAGAAAAGCTGCAGACGTTATAGAGATAAGAAAAATTTTAGAAGAAAATAATGCAGAACATATACAAATTATTTCAAAAATAGAGAACCAAGAAGGCGTTGACAATATAGATGAAATTTTAGAAGTTTCTGATGGTATAATGGTAGCAAGAGGAGACCTTGGGGTTGAAATACCAACAGAAGAAGTACCATTAGTGCAAAAAATGATTATTAGAAAATGTAATGAATTAGGTAAACCTGTAATTACAGCAACTCAAATGCTAGATTCAATGATAAGGAATCCAAGACCAACAAGAGCAGAGACTACTGACGTAGCAAATGCTATTATGGATGGAACTGATGCAATAATGTTATCAGGTGAAACTGCAGCAGGTAAATATCCTGTAGAAGCAGTTAGAACAATGGCTAACATAGCAAAGAGAACAGAAGCTTCTCTTGATTACAAGGCGATTTTAAGATCAAAAACTATGGGCAAAGACATTACAGTTACAAATGCAATAAGTCATGCTACTTGTGCAACAGCTGAAGATTTAGGGGCTACAGCTATAATAACAGCAACTTCATCAGGATATACAGCAAAAGCTGTGTCAAAATTCAGACCAAGTGCTCCAATTATTGCAGCTACACCAAATAAGCAGGTTATGAGAAGATTAGCTATAGTTTGGGGAGTGTATCCAGTATATGCTCAGCATTCTGGTTCAACTGATGAAGTAATAGAATTATCTGTAAAAAGTGCACTTGAAAAAGGCTATATAAATAATGGTGATTTAGTAGTTATTACAGCTGGAGTTCCTGTTGGAGTAGCTGGAAGCACAAACCTAATTAAAGTACACATAGTAGGAGATGTAATATTAAAAGGTACTGGTATAGGTAATAAAGCTGCAATTGGTAAAGTATGTGTAGTACAAAACGCAGAAGAAGCTGAAAAGAAGTTTAATGATGGAGATGTTCTAGTTACAGTAAATACTGATAGAGAAATGGTTAAATATATGGAAAAAGCTGCTGCTATTATAACAGAAAAAGGTGGATTGACTTCACATGCAGCTATTGTTGCTATCAATATAGGAAAACCTGTAATAGTAGGAGCAGAAAATGCAACTAAAGAATTAAAAGATGGAGAGACTATAACTGTAGATAGTATAAGAGGTTTAGTATATAAAGGAAAAACACAAGTACTATAATGTAAACAAAAAAGTAGTGGCGATTTTTTGCCACTACTTTTTTGTTTTTAGCAGGAATATTTAAATATTTTAGAGGATAATAGAATTTTTTAAAGAATAAAATATTTAAATAGAAATATTATATACATATACTGGAGGGGTTCAATGGTTAATGAAACAGTTATCAGAGTAAGATATGGTGAAACTGACCAGATGGGAGTTGTGTATCATGCAAACTACTTTGCATGGTTTGATATAGGAAGAACAGAGTTTTTTAGAGGAATTGGAATGGAGTATAAAACACTTGAAGAAAAAGATGTACTTTTGCCAGTAATTGATGTAGGATGTAAATATATCGTTTCAGCAAAATATGATGATGAGATAATAATAAGAACAAGGGTAACTGAGCTAAAAGGAGTTAGGTTAAAGTTTAATTATGAAATAGTCAGGAAAAACGATATGACTAAATTAGCTGAAGGTTATACAGCTCATGCTTTTGTCAATTCTGAATTAAAACCTATTAATTTCAAAAAGAAATTTAAAAACATATGGGAAATGTTAAAAAAATCAATAGAAAATTATTAGGTATTAGGAGGTAGTTATGTTTTTTAAGCTAATTTTACTTTTTACAATAACGCCGATAATCGAGTTATTTTTGCTATTACAACTATCAAAAGTGACAAGTGTGTGGACTACTATTGGTATTGTGTTAACTACAGGTATAGTAGGTGCATATCTTGCTAAAAGTGAAGGTAAGTTAGTTTTAAGTAAGATCAGAACTGAACTAAACTATGGAAGAATACCTGGCAACGAACTTCTAAATGGACTTTGTATTTTGATAGGTGGTGCATTATTATTAACTCCAGGTTTAATAACTGATACATTGGGTTTTGTATTAGTAATACCGGGTACAAGAGAGATATTTAAGAGTATCTTAAAAAGAAAATTTAAGAAAATGATTGAATCAGGGAATATATATTTTCACTTTAGAAGATAGGAGGTTAAATATGCATAAGAGAAGACTTGGGAGAACAAACTTTGAAGTTTTTGTAATAGGTTTTGGAGGTATTCCAATTCAGAAAGTAAGCAAGGAAGAAGCCATAGAGTTAATTATGACTGCAAATAAACAAGGAATAAACTTTATAGATACTGCTCGTGGATATGGAAAAAGTGAAGAGTTAATAGGTTATGGCATTGAAAAATGCGGAAGAGATAAATTTATAATAGCGACTAAATCACCAGTTAGAGATTATGAAGGAATGAAAAAAGAAATAGAAACTAGTTTGAAGTTATTGAGAACTGATTGTATTGATTTATATCAATTACATTTGGTTAGAACAGAAGAGCAATATAAAATGGTTATGAGTGAAAATGGGGCATTAAGAGCTTTAAAAGAAGCAAAGTCTAAAGGACTTATAAAAGAAATAGGAATTACAAGCCATGATGTTCATATATTAGAAAAAGCTATAGAAACTGGAGAGTTTGCTACTATTCAGTTTCCATATAGTCCAGTTGAAAGACAAGGTGAAAAATTATTTGAAAGAGCTAAAGAGTTAGATATAGGAGTAATTATTATGAAACCTGTAGCTGGTGGGGCAATAAGAAATGTTAGTCTTTCATTAAGGTTTATAATAGAAAATCCTAATATTTCAGTAGTAATTCCAGGAATGGACAAAATAAATCAGGTTATTGAAAATAGTAGTGTAGGAAAAGATGTAAGGCCTTTAACAGATGAAGAAAGAGCAGTTATAATAAAGGAGGCCGAAGAATTAGGTAGTGAATTTTGTAGAAGATGCGGATATTGTGCTCCATGTCCTCAGGGGATAGATATACCTACTCAATTTGTATTAGAAGGTTATTATTTAAGATATGACTTAAAAGACTGGGCTAAAGAAAGATATCAAAAATTACAGTACAAAGCTAGTGATTGTATTGAATGTGGACAATGTGAACCTAAATGTCCTTATGATTTACCAATAAAGCAAATGCTTAAGCGCGTATCAAAAAATTTTAGTGACGATTAGAAAAATAAAATTTTGTTAATAATATATAGATAGTTTGATATAATAAGGGCATACTGATTCTAATTTATCGGCACACCATGGGTGTGTTTTCTTTTTAATTATATTTAGGAAGGAGTTAAGGAATGAGTGTAATTAAATTGAATGAAATATATGAAGTGAAAATAGAAGATATTAATCATAAAGGTCAAGGAGTAGCTAAAATAGAAGGGTTTACTGTATTTATAGATGGAGGATTACTAGGAGATAAATGTAAAGTTAAGTTAGTAAATATAAAGAAAAATTATGGAGTTGGAGAGATTGTAAGTATAATAGAACCTTCAACAAAAAGAATTATGCCTAAATGTAAACTTAGTTATGCTTGTGGAGGTTGTCAAATACAAGGACTTGATTATCAAGAGCAATTAAAAATAAAAACTAATAAGGTGAAAAATGATATTAAAAAGATTGGACATTTAGAAGATGTTGTAATACATGATACTTTGGGTATGGATAACCCTTATAGATATAGAAATAAAGCACAATTTCCTGTAGGAAGGAAGAATAAAAAAGTAGCAATAGGTTTTTATAAAAGAGGAAGTCATGAAATTGTTGATACGAATTCATGTATTATACAGCATGAAGTGAATGACAAGGTAATAGAGTTAATTAGAGCATATATGAAAACATATAACATAAAGCCTTATGACGAAAAAACAGGAAAGGGCTTAATTAGACATATACTTACAAAAACTGCATTTAAAACTGGAGATGTAATGGTTGTAATTATTACAAATGGCCAAAAACTGCCGTATAAAGACAAATTAATAGAAATTCTTAAAAGTAATATAGTAAATTTGAAAAGTGTAATACAAAACATAAATACTAAAAAGACTAATGTTATTTTAGGAGATAAAACAAAGGTATTGTTTGGTACTGAAAAAATTATAGACTATATAGGAGATTTAAAATTTAATATATCAGCAAAATCATTTTTTCAAGTAAATCCTATGCAGACAGAAGTACTTTATAATAAGGCTTTAGAGTATGCACAGCTTGAAGGAGATGAAATAGTATTTGATTTATACTGTGGTATAGGAACAATTTCTCTATTTCTAGCCCAAAAAGCAAAGAAAGTATATGGAATTGAGGTTGTAAAGGAAGCTATAGTTGACGCTAAGGAAAATGCTAGGATAAATGGTATTGAAAATGTTGAGTTTTATGAAGGTACAGCAGAAGACATATTTCCAAAACTATATAATCAGGGTATAAGAGCAGATGTGGTTGTAGTTGATCCTCCTAGAAAAGGGTGTGACAAAGAAGTATTAGATACAATAGTTAAAATGTCACCGAAAAGAGTCGTGTATGTATCATGCAATCCATCTACATTAGCAAGAGATCTAAAATATTTAGA
Source organism: Caloranaerobacter sp. TR13 (assembly GCF_001316435.1). NCBI lineage: Bacteria > Bacillati > Bacillota > Tissierellia > Tissierellales > Thermohalobacteraceae > Caloranaerobacter > Caloranaerobacter sp. TR13. The sequence goes on along the minus strand of NZ_JXLL01000009.1, from coordinate 537 downwards.
CCAAAACGGATATAAAACTATTGAAATACAGCCAGTAGACATGTTCCCACATACTATGCACGTGGAGTCAGTAGTATTGATTAAAAGAAAATGACACAAGGGGACGGTTCTTGTGTGTTGTTTGATGTTGTTATCACCTTTAGTTTGTGATAAGCTTAACTAGAGGTGATTTTTTATGCCAAGGAAAAGAAGAGAAAAAAGTAGCACGGGAATATACCATGTGATGCTTAGAGGTATAAATGGACAAGTAATATTTCATGAAAATGAAGATTATGAGAAATTAATCCAAACATTAAAAGAGTATAAAAAGGTATGTGAGTATGAAATATATGCTTTTTGTCTTATGAGTAATCATATACACTTACTAATAAAAGAGGGAAAAGAAGATTTGGGGATTGTTTTTCGAAGAATAGGAGCAAGATATGTGTATTGGTATAACCGGAAATATAATAGAAGTGGACATTTATTTCAAGATAGGTATAGAAGTGAGGTAGTAGAAAACGATAAATATTTTATGACAGTACTGAGATATATACA